>JBBAWP010000015.1:12500-25029 GCA_040397155.1 Candidatus Limnocylindrus sp. | reverse complement strand
GGTGGAGCCCACGACCGGACTTGAACCGGTGACCTCGTCATTACCAATGACGTGCTCTGCCAGCTGAGCTACGTGGGCCAGTCCGTTGCGTCCGTTCGTCTCGTTACTCTTCTTTCAATATCTCCAAGTGTGTGGTGGGCAGGAAGGGAATCGAACCCCCACAGTCAAAGACGGCTGATCTACAGTCAGCGGAGCTCACCACCTGCTCAACCTACCCATTGCTGGAGCCGACAACGGGACTCGAACCCGGAACCTGCGGTTTACAAAACCGCTGCTCTACCAATTGAGCTATGTCGGCGCCCACGTCGGGATACCTTGCGGTCCGTCGGTGAGCCGTCAGCATAGAGCCCCCACCCACTCGGGTCAACCCGCGCCGTGCTCAGCCCCCCCGTGATGGAGCGGCGCCAGGACTACTAGCTGGCCTCTTCGTCGCCCGCGGGGAGCGGGGAGGCGGCCGAAGTCGGTGGCACGCCTTGTGCCGCGGCGGGGCGTTGGCCGAGCACCTCAAAGAGGAGGATCGAGCCGGCCACGGAGGCGTTCAGGCTCGCCACCTTCCCGACCATGGGGATGCGGACGTAGAGGTCGATCCTGCGGCGAATTGCTGGGGAGAGCCCCTTCCCCTCGCTCCCGATCACGAGACAGATCGGCCCTCGAAGGTCGGCGCTGCGGTGATCCTGGGCCGCCTCTGCCTCGGCGCCCACCACGCGGATCCCTCGTAGGCGGAGGGCGGTGAGCTCGTCGGCGAGGCTCTCCACCCGTGAGACGAGGAGGTGCTCCACGGCACCAGCGCTCGCCTTGATCGCGGCCGGCGAGAGGGGGGCCGAGCCTCGCGTCGCCATGAGGATGCCGTGGACCCCGACCGCCTCGGCGCTGCGGATCAGGCTCCCGAAGTTCTGTGGATCCTCCACCCCATCGAGGGCCAGGATGAAGGGGGGCTCTCCGCGGCTCACCGCTCGCGCCAGGATCTCTTCCGGGGCAACCTCTGGGCGGCGTCGAACCACCAGCGCGATCCCCTGGTGTCCGTCAAACCCTGCGAGCTGGCCGATCAGCGCCCCTTCAACTTCAACAATTGGGATGCGGAGCGTGGTCGCATGGAGGACAACCTGTTGCAACGCAGCGCGACGCTGTGGAACTACGAGAAGCTTGATCGCCTCACGACGGGCCGTAAACGCCTCCTCCACCGGGTGACGCCCCGCGATCAACTCCTGGTCGGGACCGACGAGAGCGAGCGCCTGCGCGGGGATGGTGCGCTTGGAGGCCCAGTGGCGCGGGCCGTCGGGGCGTGGGGTCCAACCACGTGCTGGTGGACGCACGCCGAATCGTGGTGCGGGACGCTGGCCAGGGCGTGCGCCTGGTCGCGGGGGGCGACGCTCTTCGTCCATCAGTTGGAACCTGCGATGCGCCAACGCTGACCATCGCGCGAATCTTCAACCAGCACGCCGAGGGCGGCAAGTTCGTCGCGCAGTCGATCCGACGCGGCGAAATCACGCGCGGCTCTCGCGGCCACCCGAGCGGCGAGCAGCTCCTCAGCGCCAGCCGGAAGTGTGACGGCTGCGGGGAGGAGGGCGAGCGTCTGATCCAGCGACTGCAGCGTCTCGCGAAGTGCGACTGCACTCGCAGCGCTGCACTCCGCATCAAGGTGTCGGTTCCCTTCACGAATGAAATCAAAGAGCGCGGCGAGGGCTTCAGGAACAGCAAGGTCGTTATTCATTGCCGCAGCGAATCGTGTCCGCGTGCTCGTCGCAAGTTCTGCAACTTCGGTGATCACTTCTCCGGGCGCATCGGCACCGCGAGCCGCGCGCGCACTCAACGCAGCATCAAAGGCGTCAAGGCGTTCGATCGCCGCAACTGCGGCGGGGAGTGAATCGGACGTGTAGTTCAGCGACGTTCGGTAGTGTGCGGAGATCAGCGCGAGTCGTAGTGCCCGCGGCTCAACCCCCTCCGCAAGGAGATCGCTGACGCGCGCAATATTTCCGAGCGACTTTGACATCTTGTCACCGCTCACATGGAGGTGTGCGCAGTGCAGCCACGTCCCCACAAAGCGCTTCCCTGTGGCCGCCTCAGACTGCGCAATCTCGTCTTCATGGTGCGGGAAGACAAGGTCAATACCGCCCGTATGGAGATCAAAGCTCTCACCGAGATAGCGCATGCTCATCGCCGAGCACTCCAGGTGCCAGCCCGGTCGACCGGCACCGATTGACGCCTCCCACGATGGCTCGCCAGGCTTCGCCGCCTTCCAGAGGACGAAGTCGCGCACGTCATCCTTGCTGTACTCGTCCGCCTCCACACGCTCTCCGACCCGCATCGCTTCAGGATCGAGACGTGCGAGTGTGCCGTAGCTTGGCCATGAGGCGATACGGAAGAAGATGGAGCCGTCCTCCGTCTTGTATGCGTGCCCCTTCTCCAAGAGACGCTCCACGATCGCGATCTGCTCAGGGATGTGCTCGGTGGCGCGGGGCATCACATCTGGTTCAGTCATGCGGAGTGCCTGCATGTCGGACCTGAAGACGCTCTCCCAACGATCGGTAAGGGGGCGAATCTCTACCCCCTCTTTGGCCGCCGCGCGAATGATCTTGTCATCAATATCTGTGAGGTTGACCACCCAGCGCACCGTATGTCCGCTCGCGCGCAACCAGCGGACGAGAAGGTCGGCGAAGAGGAAGCTGCGGAAGTTTCCAATGTGCGCCGGCCCGTAGATGGTGGGGCCGCACGAGTAGATGCCGATCTGATCAGGGTTGAGTGGCACAAACGGACGCGTGGCGCCAGACAGCGTGTCTCGCAACTGCAGCACGGCCTCCCCCTTCGTCACTTACGCACCTCGCTGTTCGGCGAGCAGGAGCACGGTGCAGCGCACCGCGCGACCCGCCCCCTCGTCGCCGATCAGGTTACCTGTGGAGGCCTTCACGCTCACTGAGCTTGCCGGGAGGCCGACGAGCGCTGCGATCCGCTCACCCATCTCTGGGAGCCGGTCGGCAAGTCGCGGGCTGCGCGCGGTGATCGTCAGTTCAATCCAGTGCGGGGTGAGCCCTGCGGCCGTCGTGCGCTGCACCACTTCGCGCAGCAGATCGCCACTATCCACTCCGCGCGGAGTCGCGTCGGTAGCGGGGAAGAGGCGGCCGAGATCGCCGAGGTTCGCAGCGCCAAGGAGTGCATCCGCAGTGGCGTGAAGCACCACGTCGCCATCTGAGTGGCCGGTGAGTGCTGGACTCTCAGGGAAGTGCACGCCACCGAGACGCAACTCTCCACTGGTCCCGACCGGATGAACATCGTCACCGAAGCCGACGCGCAGGGAGGCGAGGCTCGCGCGCGCTCCGAGCACGTTCGCAATCTCAGCAAGACGACCCCCAACGCTGCTGGCGCCAGAGGAGAGGAGCGCCTCCATCACGGGGAGATCGCTCAAATCGGTCAACTTGCGAAGTCGTGCGTCGCCGTCAACGAGGTGCACGGTCACGCCGATCCGCTCCAAGACGCTCGTCTCATCGGTTGGCAGGCTGTCGCTCGCGAGGAGCGTGCCGATCTCACTGATCATGCGATCGAGATGCTGGCCAGCAAAGCACTGCGGCGTCTGGACCGCGGCAGCCGTTTCGCGAGGAAGCGACCCCGCCCGCACGCGGTTCGTACCCTCGCCCTGGACCTGCACGATGCTGTCACTCAGCGGGAGTGTTGGAGCTGACGCGTCACTCCCGCATGCAGCGAAGAGTCGGTCAAGAAGTTCGCGAGAGAGTCCAGGGCGCGCCGCGTCATGCACTGCAATCACGTCCGCGCGATCTCCAGGACCTTCACGGAGTGCGGTAAGACCCGCAACGACTGATGCGGACCGGCTGTCACCGCCCGTGGCAATCTGCGTCACCTTCGAAGGGATCCAGCTCAGCGATCCGTACGCGTGCACGCGCTCTGCGGCGGTGACGAGCACCACGCGGCGAACAGATGGGTGTGCCTGTAGCGCGTCGAGCGACCAGCGGAGGAGCGGCGCGCCCGCGACGTTGATGAGCGACTTGTCGGTGCCTCCCATTCGCGTCCCCGAACCTGCCGCAACAAGAACGACATCAACCAGCATCGAGCGCCTCACTGATCGCTTCGCGGAGCGTCGCCACGGCGATCACTTTCAGACCATCAGGGGCGGGCTCTGGCGTGACGCCACGACGAGGTGCGGGGACGATCGCGCGCGTAAACCCATGGCGCGCCGCCTCGCGAAGCCTTCGCCCAAGTCCCGCCACGGGGCGCAACTCTCCGAGAAGTCCAACCTCGCCGACCGCCACCGTCTCGCGACTGATCGGTCGATCACTCTGCGACGATGCAAGTGCGAGCGCGAGCGGCAGGTCGAGCGCCGGCTCATCAAGGACGATGCCGCCGACGAGGTTCGCATAGATGTCGCGATCGCCAACGGCAATCCCCGCTCGTCGGCCGAGGACGGCGGCGAGGAGGGCGAGTCGCGCGGAATCAAGGCCACGCCCTGTGCGCCGCGGTGCGCCGAATGCGGCGCCCGCGACGAGTGCCTGCACCTCCACAAGCATCGGACGACTCCCCTCAAGGAGTGGGGCGACCACGGCGCCAGGCGC
This sequence comes from Candidatus Limnocylindrus sp., assembly GCA_040397155.1. GTDB lineage: Bacteria > Chloroflexota > Limnocylindria > Limnocylindrales > Limnocylindraceae > Limnocylindrus. The sequence goes on along the minus strand of JBBAWP010000015.1, from coordinate 20,470 downwards.
TCGCGCCTCTCGCTCATCAATGAAGGCGCGACCCGGATCCTCAATGCTGGTGAGGCCACGCTCTCCCATCTCGAGGAGTCCAAGTTCATCGGTTGAGCCGAAGCGATTTTTCGCCGCACGCAGTGTGCGCAGCGTGCCGTGGCGATCACCATCCAGCATCACCACCGCATCCACGAGGTGTTCAAGCGTCTTTGGCCCAGCAATGCTCCCCTCTTTAGTGACGTGGCCGACCAGGATGACGGCGCAGTTTGTTGCGCGTGCGATCCCCGCGAGCCAGTCAGCGGCGCCGCGCACCTGGCCCACACTCCCCGCTGGGCCTTCAAGGCCGCCGAGCGTTGCGGTCTGGATTGAATCAACGATGAGTAGTGTTGGGTGTGAGGCGAGGAGCGCCTCACCGATCGCGCCAACCTCGTTCTCCGCAAGGAGCTCTACGCCCTCCGCAGCAGGGCCGTCCATCAAGCCGAGTCGCTCCGCACGATCTGCAATCTGCGCGGATGACTCTTCGCCAGATGCGTAGAGGACACGTCCGCCCGCCGCTGCAATCCCCGCGGCAGCCTGCAGTAAGAGCGTGCTCTTCCCGATCCCTGGCTCACCGCCGAGAAGTACAAGAGATCCGGGCACTGCGCCACCGCCGAGCACGCGATCAAACTCTGGGACGCCGAGTGGGAGTCGCGGCGCGCGGTCAGCGCCAGCAAGCTTCAGCGCCTGAGGTCGAGCGGGGCCTCCGCCACCTGAAACATGGGTTGCGCGTGCGCGTGTGCTTGCGCTTGGTCGCTCTTTGACGGTCTCAACGAGTGAGTTCCACTCGTTGCAGTTGCGGCAGGGGTTCTCAAATGCTGGCGCCTCAAAGGCGCAGCGTTGACAGAGCCAGACGCTCTTACTCTTCGCCATCGGGGCTCCGCCCCGAATCAGTCTGCGGCGCCGACTGGCTCAGCCGGCAGAGCGGCAGAGGCGGCACCGCCCTCTTCTCGAATCATCACCGCGATCGCGCCATCAACAAGGTCCACCACATATGCGGCGTTGACCGGATCGGCGCCGAGGAGGAGACGCTCAGCGAGCGGATCTTCAACAAGGGACTGGATGGTGCGGCGGAGTGGACGCGCACCGTAGGTCACGTCGTAGCCCACCTTGATGAGATGGTCCTTCGCTGCATCCGTGATGGTGAGCTCATGACCCTGCTCGCGTAGCTGGCTGATGATGCGCTTGACGAGCAGATCAACAATGCGACGCATCTCTTCTTGGCTGAGCGGTCGGAAGACGATGCTCGCATCCACGCGATTCAAGAACTCTGGGCGGAAGGCCTTCTTCAACTCTTCGTCGACCTTCGCGCTGATCAGGCTGTAATCCTCTTCTGCGCGCGCCCCCTCGCCTTCGCCGCGTGCACGGAAGCCGAGCGACGACGGGGTCTGGATCTGTCGCGCACCAAGATTGGAGGTCATGATCAAAATCACGTTGCGGAAGTCGACGCGACGCCCCTTCGCATCTGTGAGCTGGCCGTCCTCCAAGATCTGCAAGAGGATGTTGAAGACTTCGCTGTGCGCCTTCTCAATTTCGTCAAGAAGCACCACGGCGTACGGTCGACGCCGGATCGCCTCTGTGAGCTGTCCGCCATCATCAAAGCCAACGTATCCCGGAGGCGCGCCAACGAGTCGGCTCGTGTTGTGGCGCTCCATAAACTCGCTCATATCAATCTTGATCAGCGCGTCTTCCGTGCCGAACATGAACTCAGCGAGCGCCTTGGCGAGTTCCGTCTTTCCAACGCCTGTCGGCCCGAGGAAGAGGAAGCTGCCGATCGGGCGCTTCGGATCTTTCAGTCCGGCGCGGGCGCGGCGAACCGCGCGACTGAGCGTGCCGATCGCCTGCTCTTGGCCGATCACTCGACCGCCAAGCACCTCCTCCATCTTGAGGAGGCGTGCCGTCTCTGCCTCTGCCAGTCGCATCACTGGGATCCCCGTCCACATGGCAACCACCGCGGCGACCTCTTCGTCGGTCACCTCTGGTCGGTCGTCTGGGCGGTTCGCAATCTGAGGCGCCACGAGCGCACCGGCCGTCTCGGCAGCACCACTCGCAACTGGAGTAGCGGCGCGTGAAGCAGCATCAATGATTGGCGCCTGCACTGCGGGATCCGCAGCGGTCGGAGCTGGGAGCGCGATCACACTCGGAGCGGCGTCGGTTGCTGGCGGTTCAGCAGACGTAGCACCGGAGAGTCCCGCGCTCGGGGCGACCGCCCCAGTCAGGCTTGCGCGCCAGGCGCGGTCAAGCTCTTCAATGCGCCCCTTGAGTCCATCAAGTTGGCTGCGCAACGTGCCCGCGCGGTCGAAGGTGCCCGCAGCGACCGCTGCCTGGTGATCGCGCTCAAGGTCGTCCGCCTCGCGACGCGCGGCGCGAAGCTCGGGTGGTGGCGAGGCGTGACGCAACATCACGCGGCTTGATGCCTCGTCAATGACGTCGATCGCCTTATCCGGAAGTTGGCGGTCGTTGATGTAGCGGATGGAGAGATCAACTGCGGCGCGCAGCGCCTCATCGGTGATCCGCACCTTGTGGTGCGCCTCGTATCGCGGACGCAGGCCCTTGAGGATCTCAATCGTCTCCTCCTGTGATGGCTCTGCAACGATCACCTGGGCAAATCGTCGTTCAAGTGCGGGGTCCTTCTCCACGTGCTTCCTGTATTCGTCCAGCGTGGTGGCACCAATGCACTGGATCTCGCCGCGCGCGAGTGGCGGCTTCAGAATGTTGGCGGCGTCAATTGCCCCCTCTGCCGCGCCTGCACCAACGAGCGTGTGCAACTCATCAACAAAGAGGATCGCGTCGCGCGACGCGCGCAGCTCTTCAAGAACCTTCTTCAGTCGCTCTTCAAACTCGCCGCGATACTTCGTTCCAGCAACGAGTGAACCCATATCCAGCGTCACAACACGCTTGTCTAGTAGTGGTGCAGGGACATCGCCCTTGACGATGCGCTGCGCGAGGCCTTCAGCGATCGCGGTCTTCCCTACGCCAGGCTCGCCGATCAGCGCCGGATTGTTCTTGGTTCGGCGGGCAAGGATCTGGATGACTCGCTCAATCTCGCGTTCACGACCAATGACCGGATCGAGCCGCCCTGCGCGCGCCGCCTCCGTGAGATCAATGCCGAGCGCGTCGAGGGTTGGTGTCTTTGAAGTGCCGGTGCGACGCTCCGCTTGCGGCGAAGCGGGGGCGGATGACTGACTGAGGACACGCACGACTTCATGACGAACCTTGTCCAGGCTGACCCCGAGCGACTCGAGTACGCCAGAGGCGATTCCACCCTCTTCACGAACGAGTCCGAGCAGCAGGTGCTCCGTGCCGATGTAGTTATGTCCGAGGCGTCGCGCTTCATCAATGGCGAGCTCAATCACCTTCTTGGCGCGCGGGGTGAGCCCAATCTCACCGAGCACGGGGCGCTCCCCACGGCCGATGATGAACTCCACCGCTTGGCGAACCTTCGCCAGCTCAACGTTCAGGTTCTCAAGGACCTTCGCCGCCACACCCTCGCCTTCGCGCACGAGGCCAAGAAGGAGGTGCTCCGTGCCGATGTAGTTGTGGTTGAAGCGCTGCGCCTCATCTTGGGCGAGCGTCAGCACCTTCCTGGCGCGGTCGGTAAAGCGATCGAAGCGGTCAGCCGTGGCCATGCGCTCCTCCGATCTCCGCACAGGCGCGCCATCCGCAGCGCTGCAGTACGGATTTGCAGTCTACCACCGCCCGATCACGAGGAGACTGAGCGTGGTGCGGCGCAGGGCGCCGCACCACGAGACGGGTTACGCCTCGTCGCTCGCCTTCTCTTCGGTCGGTGCTGCCTCAGCGGGTGCTGCGGCGGGTGCCTCAGCCGGGGCGTCCGCAGCTGGAGCATCGGCGACGGGCGCCTCTCCAGCGTCAGAACCGCTCTCGGCCATCTTGTCGCGGATGCCAGCAAAGGCGGCCGCCAGAGTGAGGTCGAGACCCCCCTCTGGCTCCTGGATCGCGCCCTCCATGGAGAAGCCGCGCTCAGGTCGCGCTCGTCGCGTCTCCTTCTTCGGCTGCTCGGCTGGGGTTTCACGCACTGGTGTCTCCTCCGCCTGCTTGAGGCTGAGGCCGAGTCGGTGACGCTCGGAGTCGAGGCTGATCACCTTCAACTTGAGTGTCTGCTCGTCCTTCACCACGTCGCCGGGGTGGAGCACTCGATTATGCGAAAGCTCGCTGATGTGAATGAGACCCTCAAGGCCGTCTCGAACGCGTACGAACGCGCCGAAGTTGACGAGCTTGGTGATCGTCCCCTCAACGAAATCGCCGATCTTGATATCCGCAATCGCTGCATGCCACGGATCTGGCTGCAGCTTTCGAATGGAGAGGCTGATGCGTCCACGCTCCGTATTGATGTCGATCACTTCGGCATCGATCGGATCGCCCACCTTGTAGTCAGCTTCAGGGTTCGCAACCTTTGACCAGCTGATCTCACTCTTGTGAATGAGGCCGTCAATGCCGCCGAGGTCAATGAAGAGCCCGAACGGTGCGATTGAGCGAACGCTGCCGCTCACCTTCTGACCAACGGAAAGTGTGCTGAAGAGCTCGTCACGCTTCTCGCGTCGCTCTTCATAATGCGCAACCTTCTCGGAGAGGATCAGGCGATTCCCCTTGCGGTTCACCTCAAGGATCTTCATGCGCAGCTTGCGGCCCACATACGGCTGCAGCTTCTCTGCGATCTCCTGGATCGCATCGCGCGGTGCGTCACCAGCTGGTCGACGTGGGAAGTCCACGATCTGGCTGATCGGCACAAATCCGCGAATGCCACAATCCACAATGAGTCCGCCCTTGTTGTGATCAATGACGGTCGCTTCAATGATGGTGCCCGCGTCGAGCTGCTCCTGCATCGTGCGCCACTTGCGCTCGAGGCCGGCGCGTCGAATGGAGAGGACCACATGTCCGTCTTCTGATTCCGGCTGCATGACGTAGACGAGCACCGTGTCGCCGACGTTCAGGGCTGGACCCTCCTCGCCGTTTCGACCATGAAGTTCGCGGCTTGAGACCACGCCTTCGCTCTTGCCGCCAATGTCAACGAGCACTTCATCTGGATCAACGCGCACCACGATCCCGTCGAGCACGTCGCCCGACTTCAGGTTCTTGATCGGCGCGCCCGCGAACGCGAGCAGCTCCTCCATGGTGGTTGGCTCTGGGCCAGTCCAGACGCGCGCGGCTGGTGCCGGCGCTGCAGTGGGCGCTGACGCTTCTCGCGTCTCCGCCACTGGGGTGTTGCTCTCTTGCGTGGCGATCTGTGCCTCGCCGCCCTCATCGGGGGCCTGCACCTTGACGCTCTTCCGCTTTACTGGCGCCTTCGCCTTTCGTACGACCGCCTCGCCGCCCTCGGCTGGGGTCTCGTTAAGGGACGTGTTCTCCTGGTTTTCAGTCACGTGTATTGGTACTCCTTCAAAATTTATTCGCGCTCACGAGGCGACACCACGCATGCAGAGCAGGTGGGGTAACCACGCGATCGCGTTCGGCGAGCCTACCATAGGCCCCCGCCCTCGGCCTCAAGGGAGCTGCAGCACCTGACCCGGCTTGATCACGTAATCGGGGCCTGGAATGTTGTTGAGATCGGCGAGCACCTTCCAGTCGCCGCACCCAATAGAGAGCGAACATGCGATCGAATAGAGCCGGTCGCCTTTCTGGACGACGTAGGTCGCCCCAGATCCAGAGGTTGGCGATGGGCTAGCCGTCGGCGCGGGGGTTGGTGTCGGGGTCGCTGAAGGTGTGGCCGTCGGCGTTGCTGTTGGGAGTGGGCTTTCGGTTGGGGCTGCGCTGGCAGATGGCTCACTGCTCGGCGACGGAGTCTCGCTCTCGGCGCTTCCGATCAGCGACTGCACAACTGGACTGATCGCACTGATCAAAGGGCCGCCACCAACGATGAGCAGCGCCGCGAGGACGGCGACCGCGATGAGACGTGCCCAGGGCCGGCGAGGTGCTGGCGGCACGGCCTCGCCGTCGCTCAGCAGTGACGGGTCACCGATCGGCTGATGCGGTGCGATGGTGGCTGCGAGTGAGCCGAGTGCCGCCTCCCTGGCCGCGCGAATCTCACATTCGGCGCCAACAAGACAGCGGCCTTCACGAGTTTTATGGGAGAGCTCTGGCCGAGCGGCGTCCGCTCCGCAGCGACTGAGGCGGCGGGGTCGGTCGGGCTGAATGCTCCCCGCGTCGTCGAGAAGCCATGGGCACGGATTGAGCTGCGCGTCGTTCACGCGGTCAGGATACCCGACGCGCGCGCGTATGTGACCGATGCGCGGTGGTTGATTAGAACGTAAGAGGAGAAAAACACCCCAGGATGCCAAAGAGCCCGGCGACGACCTATCTTGCCGAGGAGCTGCCCCCTCAGTATTTTCGGCGCTGGAGAGCTTGACTTCCGTGTTCGGGATGGGAACGGGTATGGCCTCTCCGCTACAGTCACCGGGCTCCGCTTGGCGAAGTCCGAATTCATGGCTGAACATCAAATGTGTAGTTTCATCGGGGTGTATCTCAAGACCGCCCACGGGCGCCGATGAGGCGTCGTGGAGGTCAAGCCCTCGACCATTAGTAGCGCTTTGCTGCAGCCATCGCTGGCCTTCCACATGCGCCCTATCAAGCAGGTAGTCTCCCTGCGGTCTTACCCGGTTAACCCGGTGGGGAACCTTATCTCAAGGCGAGCTTCGCGCTTATATGCTTTCAGCGCTTATCCCTGCCGAGCTTAGCTACCCTGCAATGCCCTTGGAAGGACAACAGGCACACCATAGGCTCGTCCACTCCGGTCCTCTCGTACTAGGAGCAGCTCCTTTCAAGTTCCCTTCGCCCACGCTGGATAGAGACCGAACTGTCTCACGACGTTCTGAACCCAGCTCACGTACCGCTTTAATTGGCGAACAGCCAAACCCTTGGGACGTACTTCCGCCCCAGGATGCGACGAGCCGACATCGAGGTGCCAAACGGTGCCGTCGATATGAACTCTTGGGCACCATCAGCCTGTTATCCCCGGGGTAGCTTTTATCCGTTGAGTGATAACCCTTCCACTCGGAGTTATCAGATCACTAAGCCCTGCTTTCGCACCTGCTCGACTTGTAAGTCTCACAGTCAAGCCCTCTTATGCCTTTGCACTCTATGGCTGATTTCCATCCAGCCTGAGAGGACCTTTGGGCGCCTCCGTTACTCTTTAGGAGGCGACCGCCCCAGTCAAACTACCCGCCTGACACTGTCCCCCGGCCGGATTACGGCACGAGGTTAGAAACGAAACACAACAAGGGTGGTATTTCAACGACGGCTCCACCGAGGCTAACGCCCCAGCTTCAAAGCCTCCCACCTATCCTACACAGGTCGAGCCTCAATCCAATATCAGGGTGTAGTAAAGCTCCACGGGGTCTTTTTGCCCCAGCGCGGGTAACCAGCATCTTCACTGGTATTTCAATTTCGCCGGATCCCTCGTTGAGACAGTGCCCAGATCGTTACGCCATTCGTGCGGGTCGGAACTTACCCGACAAGGAATTTCGCTACCTTAGGACTGTTATAGTTACAGCCGCCGTTCACTGGGGCTTCGATTCAGAGCTTGCACCCCTCCTCTTAACCTTCCAGCACTGGGCAGGCGTCAGCCCCCATACATCAGCTTGCGCTTTAGCGGAGACCTGTGTTTTTGTTAAACAGTCGCCTGGGCCATTTCACTGCGGCTCACAAGCACAGCAAGCTGCACCTGTGAGCACCCCTTCTCCCGAAGTTACGGGGTTATTTTGCCGAGTTCCTTAACGAGGGTTCTCCCGATCACCTTGGTATTCTCTACCCGGCCACCTGTGTCGGTTTGCGGTACGGTCACCTAGGACCTCGCTAGACACTTTTCTTGGAGGCTTGGCTTGCTCGAGTCAGGGCATACACCCCTTCCCATCGCTTTTCAGAGTTGAATGCGGGACCGGATTTACCTAGTCCCACCCCCTACGAGCTTGGACGTGCATTCCATAGCACGCTCGAAC
>JBBAWP010000015.1:0-7500 GCA_040397155.1 Candidatus Limnocylindrus sp. | reverse complement strand
CGCGTCGCTCCTCTGCGCGCACGCGCAGGAACGACTTCGTTGCCGGGTAGAGGATCGTCAGCACTCCGTTCTCAAAGGAGCCGCTCGCATCCGCAAGGAGTGGCTTTGTCGGTACGTCTGCTGCAGCGAGCATCTGTGCCCAGTTGTCTCCCCCTTCACTCGCGGCGCCACTCTTCGCCGCGCGCGGCGTTCGCGTTGGCTTCATTGCAGGAGGAGTCTCTTCCACAACTGGTGCAGCGACTGCGGGAGGCGGTGCGGTGCGAACAGGGGCGGCAGCCACTACTGGCGCAGCATGTGCTGGCGCCGCCGCTGCTGGTGCGGGCGCTGCTGATACAACTGGGGCGAGGGTTCCGAGAAGGAGCAACTCGAGCCCGAGTCGAAGATCTGCGTCGCCACGCCCTGACTCAAGACGACGGAGCGCATGGGCGAGGCGCAAGAGTTCATCGCGACTGCGACCCGCGAGCGGGAGTGGCGCTCCAGGCTCGCCCCCAAGGTTTACTCCCGCAGGGAGTCGCGAGGCGTCGGCGGGAACCGTGCCACCGGTCGCGAGCGCTGCATGAAGCGCGCGACGGATCAGGTCGGTGAGGCGCTCCGTGACGACGCGCGGATCTCGTCCGCGAAGTTCAAAGTCGGCGAGGATGCCAAGTCCAACCGCCGCGTCTGCATCAAGGGCGGCACCTGCGAGCCGCGCAATGTCCTCGGCGCCAGGGAGGCCGAGGAGCTCTTCAACATCCGCCGCGCGCAACGGGTCAACGCCCGAAGAGAGGAGCTGATCAAGCATCGATTCGGCGTCGCGCATCCCCCCATCGGCGAGTCGGGCGAGCAGCGCAATCGCGTCAGGCTCGGCGTTGCGACCCTCGCTCTTGAGGATGTCCACCAGCTTCGCAGCGATCTGTTCTTGCGCGATGGGGCGGAAATCGAATCGCTGTAGTCGCGAGAGGATCGCTGGTCGAATCTTGGAAGGGTCGGTGGTGCAGAAGATGAAGACGATTCCGGGGGGCGGCTCTTCCAGCCACTTGAGCAGCGCGTCCCAGGCGTCATTGGTGAATCGATGCACCTCATCAAGGATTAGCACCTTGCGCTTCAGATCTGTGGGTGGATTGGTGATCAGCGGGATCAGATCCTCACGCACGTCATCAATGCGGTTTGATGTTGCCGCGTTTGACTCCACCACATCAAAAGTGGCGCCATCGCGAATTGCAATACATGCGGTGCAGCTGCCACACGGCTCGCCGTCTGCGGGTGCGAGACAGTTGAGCGCCTTCGCCACGATGCGGGCGGTTGAGGTCTTCCCCGTTCCTCGGGGGCCAACGAAGAGGAGTCCGTGACCAAGCCGACCGTCGGCTACGGCGCGCTGCAAAGTCTTGGCGATGGGGTCTTGGCCGCGAAGCTCACCGAAGGTGGATGCCCGGTAGCGGCGATAGATTGCAAGCTGTTCTGCCATCGCCCCTCCCTCACTCTCACCATGTCCAGCACGCCGCCACTTGAGTGCCGCCGGCCGAGCGGCCCGCTGCGCCCGCCGCAATCCGCTTAGCGCTGCTTCCTTCCGGACCTGACGCGGTTCACGAAGCGTCGTCGCGCGGAGCCCGACCGACGGCAGGAAGATCATAGATGACCCGTGATGCGGGACAGGCTCGGGGATCGGACGCGCAACGCACCCCCTCAGCGACGCAGGGAGGCACGAGGATGAGCGTGATCGGCCGCGACTCTGCGGCTCAAGTAGAGGGAGTGTGAAATGACGCACCACGTTGATCTCCATGCATTCGGAGTAACGGCAGAGCGTGGCTTCCTCCCTATCGCAGACCCCGCCATCGAGATTCCAGCGGCGAACCCTGAGTGGCACAAGACTGCGCGAGACCTCCCCGCACTCCTCCCTTCAGGGAAGATCCGCGCCATCATTGAGGCGCTCCCTGAATTCCGTAGTGAAGCGCTGAGCAGCGAAGAGGACCTTGAGGCGGCGATGCGCACCCTCAGCTACCTCGGCATGGCGTACGTGTGGGGCGAGCCAGAATCGCCAAGCGCGCTCCCAACGCGACTCGCCGTGCCATGGCACGAGATCGCTGCAGCGCTCGGCCGTGAGCCGATCCTCTCCTACGCAAGTTACGCCCTGTGGAACTGGCGCCGACTCGACGAGAGCGGCCCGATCGCACTGGGCAACATTGCACTCCTCCAGCACTTCCTCGGTGGACTCGACGAAGCCTGGTTTATCCTCATCCACGTTGATATTGAGCGACGCGCCGGTGCGGCACTCGCCGCAGGTGCGCGTGCGCAGGCGGCAATCTCCGACGGCAACGACGCCGACGCCACGAGCGCCCTAAACGATCTCGGTGATGCACTTGATGGGATTCTCGGGACGATGAAGCGCATGCCCGAAGCGTGCGATCCATACGTGTACTACCACCGCGTTCGCCCGTACATCTTCGGGTGGAGGGATAACCCGGCACTCCCTGGCGGACTCGTCTACGAAGGTGTCACCGCGTACGCTGGGAAGGGTCAGACCTTCCGCGGCGAAACAGGCGCGCAGAGCACGATCGTCCCCTGCCTTGACGCCGTCCTCGGCGTTGATCACGCGCCGGATCAGCTCCGCGAATACTTGATGGAGATGCGCCGCTACATGCCGCGCAAGCACGTCGGCCTCCTTGAAGCGTTCGAGGCCGGCCCAACGGCGGCGAGTCGCATTGTGACACTCGGCGCGTCTGCACCGAAGGAGCTCGCTGCGGCGCGAAACCGTTGTGTGGAGACCCTACGCGCCTTCCGCGCGCTGCACCTCGAGTACGCCGCGACCTACATCAACCGCCAGGCGGCGGATGCAACAGGCAACCCAACCGATGTTGGAACGGGCGGCACGCCATTCATGAAGTATCTGAAGAAGCACCGCGATGAGACTGAGGCGTCACTCACCAAGTAGCGCATTGCGCGTGACGCGCGCGGGGCACACGCGAGACGACTGACGCCGAGCTATCGCCCGAAGAGGCTCCGCACCACGAAGCGAAGGTTGGCGGGACGCTCTGCCATTCGACGGAGTGAATACGGCCACCAGTCCGGCCCATACGGCGTGTAGATACGCACGCGCCACCCAGCGCTGATGAGCCGCTCAGATAGGTCGCTGCGCACGCCGTAAAGAAGTTGCGCCTCGGCGCGACCGCGTCCCCGCTCGGCGAGTTGGTCAAGGAGGCGATCGTCATGAGTGCCGAAGGCGAGCGGAACGGTCGTCGCCAGCAGTTGTGCGGCTAGCGCGAGATAGGCGGCATCCACGGCGGCGGGGTCGCCGATCCCATCAGCCCCCGGATCGTACGCACCCTTCACGAGGCGAATGGGGACGCCCGCCGCTGTCAGGTGCGCAACATCTGCCGACGCACGCCGCATGTTCGCTTGAATCACCGTCCCAACCGGCCTCCCTGCGGCTCGTGCGGCAAGGACGATCCGGTGCAGCGCGTCGATGCTCTCCCCGTGCTCCGCGTCTACGCGAACAAATCCGTTGACCCGCTGGGCAACCGTAAGGATCTCTTCAAGACGTCCAGCGGCAACGCGCTCCCCCTCCGAGAGGCCGATCGCCGTGAGCTTGACGCTGACGTTTGGTTCAAGTCCTGCCGCAGCCTGCGCTTCAAGGAGCCGCGACGCATCCGCTGCGTACGCATCTGCCGCCGCCCCAGTGGAGGCCTCACCGAGTCGATCCAGCGTGACGGTGAAGCCACGTCGCTTCGCCTCCAGCGCAACTGCGACCGCCTCTTCAATGGTGTTCCCCGCAACGAAGCGCTGCACCGCCCGGCGGCCCCATCCGGTGCGCTGCACCAGTGTGCCGAGGGCTGCGGCTCGACTCATGCGCAGCAGCACGGCGCGACTAATCGCGAAGAGTGGATTCACAGTACCTACGCTCGATCTCGGAGACGCACCATCGCCTGAACGGCCTCGTCTACAGACCAGGCGATCTCGCCGACAGACTGAATTGCACCGGAGACAAACAGGTTGATGCCGTCTGCTGGTGCAACGCCGCGCCTGCGCACCATGCGAAGATCGGTGCAGAGTCCAACGATCCCCTTGTAGCGACTCGGATCCGCCGCGCAGAGCTGCGTGAAGATGCCGATCTCTGTTGCGGTGCCGTCATCCACTTGCGCCCCATCAATCCAGGCGAGCACCGCGTTGGCAGCGCGCACCCCCGCAAGGTCTGTTGTAAACACTGCCTTCGGGTCGACCCCCTCCTGCTCCACGAACTGCTCGTGTGGGACGAAGACTTCAAAGTCCAACGCGCGAAGGCGCGCAGCAATCTCAGAGAGGAAGCCGCGCTCGCCTGCATTGAAGAGGGGTCCGGCGAGGTAGATCTTCATCAGATCAGTTTCGCCGAACCCCTCAGTTTCTGCTTGGGTTGTTGCGCTCGCGCAGGGCTACGCCTTTGGGAGATCCCCGAGCGCTGCGTCGATCTTCCCCTGGGCGAGATCGAGGTCTTCGAGCTTCCCAGCCAGGTAGTTCTCGTAGGCCGCCAGATCAAGGAAGCCGTGGCCGCAGTTGTTGAAGACGATCACCGTCTCCTTCCCTTCAGCCTTCGCCTTGAGCGCCTCCCGCACCGTTGCGGCGATCGCGTGATTCGCCTCTGGTGCAGGGAGGATCCCCTCAGCGCGCGTGAACTCCACGCCACGCTCAAAGGTCTCGCGCTGCGGAATTGCCACCGCCTCAATCGTCCCCTTCTCCTTGAGAAGTGAGACGAGCGGCGCCATCCCGTGATAGCGGAGTCCTCCTGCGTGAATCGGATCCGGCATGAACGCCGAACCGAGCGTGTGCATCTTCACCATTGGTGCCATATGCGCTGTGTCGCCGTAGTCGTACGCATAGATGCCGCGCGTGAGTGACGGAGCCGCAGTCGGCTCCGCCGCAATCACGCGTACCTTGCGACCACCACGGAACGCCGCACCAATGAACGGGAAGGTGAAGCCGGCGAAGTTAGACCCGCCGCCAGTGCAGCCAACCAAGATGTCCGGCTCAACGTCCGCCATCTCAAGCTGGAGCTGCGTCTCCTGCCCAATCACCGTCTGGTGAAGAAGGACGTGGTTCAGCACGGAGCCCAAGGCGTACTTGGTGTCATCGCGCGTCGCCGCATCCTCAACCGCCTCACTGATCGCGATCCCGAGCGACCCGGAGGTCTTCGGATCCGACGCAAGGACGGAGCGTCCATAGTTTGTATCTGGGCTTGGGCTTGCAACCACCTGCGCGCCGTACGTCTCCATCAGGATGCGTCGATACGGCTTTGCGTCGTAGCTTGCCCGTACCTGGTAGACCTTCACCTCCAGGCCGAACATTGCCCCAGCAAATGCGAGGGACGTCCCCCACTGGCCAGCACCTGTCTCCGTTGCAAGCCGCTTCACCCCTTCTTGCGCGTTGTAGAAGGCCTGCGGAATTGCAGTGTTCGGCTTGTGACTCCCCGCCGGGCTCACCCCTTCGTACTTGTAGAAGATCTTCGCCGGTGTCCCCAGCAACTTCTCCAAGCGGTGTGCGCGATAGAGCGGGCTCGGTCGATAGAGTCGATACGCGTCGCGCACAGGCTCTGGAATCTCGATCTCACGTTCGCTCGACACCTCTTGGCCGATCAGGGCCATTGGGAAGAGCGGCGCGAGGTCATCAGGGCCAAGCGGCTTCCCTGTCTGCGGATTCAGCGGCGGGTGCTGAGGCCACGGGAGGTCCGCCGCAATGTTGTACCAGCTCTTCGGCAGTTTCGACTCGTCGAGGACGAACTTCGTCTGCTTTGGATCTGCCATGGCAAGAACCCTCCCGGCGAAGGCGCAAGGCGAGTGCCCGCAGGTCCCTCAGTCACCGAAGTGCGAATACTACCGTGCCCGAGCGAGAGTCCAAGATGGGGTTTCAGCAAAGCGGGATAGGCTTGGGGTCGCCGCTTGGCATGTCGCGCGTTGCGAGGAGTAGACGAAGGAGGTTCAGGGAAATGAGCGAGAAGGTGAAGATCACGGTACGAGACAACGGATCCCTCAAGGTGCAGGGAGAGTTTGAAATCGTTGACGTTGAAGGGAACGCGATCCCTCACGAAGGTGATAGCACTGGCCTCTGCCGTTGCGGCCACTCGGCGAACAAGCCGTTCTGCGACGGGTCGCACAAGGAGAAGTTTGAGAGCGTCGTTCGCGCGCAGAAGCAGGACTAGTCGAGCGGAACCTCTGGTACGGAGACCGCAGCTGGACTGACGCGGCGAAGCGCCGTTCGCCCGCGCAGCATGGCCCAGACGGGGAGTCCGATGAGCGCCGTTCCAAGAAGGCCGAGTGCGGTGTAGCTGGCGGCAGCGACCACGACGCCCGAACCTAGTGCCGCAGCGGCGGCGGAGCTCCAGATCAACGCGTCCGTCACACCCTGGAGTCGCGTGCGCTCGCTGATAGAGAGTCCCTCCGTCAGCAGTGCTGAGCCAGCGACGAAGCCGAGGTTCCACCCCCATCCGAGCAAGAAGAGGGCGACAAAGAGGATCACCCCGCCATCTGGTGGGGCGACGGCGGCGAGCGCCGATGAGAAGGCGAGGACCGCGAGTCCCGCGGCGATCACGAGGGGTGTGCCGAATCGCGACGCAAGGCGGCCGGAGAGTGGCGAGAGGGCGAACATTCCAAACGTGTGCCCACTGATCACAAGGCCAACGGCGTCAAGTCCATGGCCGTGATCCGCCATATGCAACGGCGTCATCGTCATGACAAGCACCATCACCACCTGACCAGCCACCAGGGCGATGATCGCGGCGAACACCCGCGGACGCGCCACAATTTGCGCCACGCTCGCACCACCGCCAGGCGTCTCCGCTGCGGTCACCGGAGCAAGGCTCGCCGGATCGGGCCGCAGTGAGACGAGCGTGAGCAGTGCCGCGGCGGTCACGAAGATGATTGGCACACCGTACGTTCCCGCAAGGCGCGGCAGGTTCAAGAGATCCGCCGCGTCACCCGCGATCGTCACAAGGTTCGGCCCTACCACCGCGCCGAACGTTGAGCCCCACACTACGAGCCCAATTGCCGTGGCTCGTTTCGTCTCGTCATACATGTCTGCCGCGGTGTACCGCGAGAGTTGATTGGAGGCATTTGCACAACCCATGAAGACGGTAGAGAGGAGGAAGAGCGGGAATGAGCCGAGGATCACCGCAACGCCAGCTCCGACCGCCCCTGCGGCGCCGATTCCATAGCCGAGCGTGAGACCTGCGCGACGCCCGTGACGCACCATAAAGCGCGAGAGAAGTTGTGAAGCGGTGGCGGAGCCCAAGACGATCGCCGCGCCAGGCAGCCCAGCGAACGCTGATCCGCCGGAGAGATCTTTCGCAACGATCGTTGCCACGGTGATTGCCGCAATGTAGCCGGTGCTCCCGAGCCCCACGCCAAGGATGAGTGAGGTCTGGAGACGACGTCGAGTTGCGTCCGCGCTCATGCCCGTACGGAGTCGGCGGCCACCGCGGCGTAGATCAGGTCAAAGATCTCGGCAGACTTCGGCTCGTAGGCAACCAATGCGTTCGGCTCCCCCTTCTTTGACGCGACG
>JBBAWP010000014.1:6152-25106 GCA_040397155.1 Candidatus Limnocylindrus sp. | reverse complement strand
TCCCACCAGCAAGTGCAACAAGTTCCGCCGCATAGTCGTCTGGCGCGAGGCCGTAGATGGCGGAGGTTGCGTCGATCTCGTAGAAGACGCTCACGCTCGACGCCTGATCAATCAGCGACACGAGTGCCGTGATCTCGCTCTCAATATCTGCCGTGAGGTCGGCCGCGAGCAGCGTTCGTCCAGTGGCGTCACCGATCAACTGCATGGTGTCGAGCACACCAGAGACGCTCGTTGGGTTCAACGTGACGAGCGTCAGGTTCGCCGCACGCATCGCCGTGATCGCATCCTCTGGTGTGAATGGTGGCGCCGCAACAAAGACCAGGTCTGGCTCCAACGCCACGATCGCCTCTACGTCCACTCCGGTGTAGCTAGCAACCGTCGGCGTGGCGGCGAGTGCCGCAGGGGTGCAGGTGCACTCAGCGATCGCAACCACGCGATCTGCAAGATCCAGGGCCACGAGTGTCTCCACGCTCGCAGGCGTCAGGGCCACGATCGTCGCTGGCTCTTCTTGGATCACGACCTGCTCGCCCGTGTCATCGGTGAGCGTGCGCGGGAACGCCTCTTCGGTCAGTGCGGAGTTTGCCGGCTCACTCGGGCTCACAGAGGAGCCGCATCCGGCGATCAGGGTGATGGTGATCGCACTTGCGATCATGAGTTGTGCGAACGAAACGAAACGGTGCGCGCGTACGAAAGCAGTCATGCTTCCTCCCTTGCCTCGAGGGCGAGTAGCCTTCTATGCCGCGTGTCCGGCGACCGGACTGATGGGAGCCTCTTGCGGAGCCACTCCCAATTACCGTTGCGGGACAGTGCCGGATTTTCACCAGCTTCGCGTCCACGCGGCGTTGATGGCAGGAGGCTAGCAGTCTTGCGCCAAGTCTGCCGAACGCGATCTGCGAGCGATACGCGCGACGTGGCATCCTCGCCCTCCTGCTGACTCGCTTCCCGCAGGGGCGTCGCTTACGGGCGCGCCACGACTCGGCTGGGTGCACGTGGGTGCACTCGCTGGTGATGAAGAGCTACGAGATACCCCGCGTCGGCTCGCCTGGCGGATTCGTGGTGCGCTCGCAGATGGGAGGCCGCTCGAAATCCACCTGGATGCGACGCAGCTTGCGCTGCTCGGTTGGGACTGGGCGCGCTAGCCGCGCGCGAGCTTCTCGCCAATCATGAGCAGCTCGTCGCGCAGGGCGGCGCTCGTTGCTTCGGCGTAGACGCGCACGAGCGGCTCGGTACCGCTGAAGCGAACGAGGAGCCAGCTGTCATCCGCGGTGAAGAACTTCACGCCGTCCTTGGTGCTGAGCGGGACGGCGCGGACGGCGTGTGCACCGAGCGTACTCGGTGGCGCAGCGACAAGTTGCGTTGCGAGTCGCTCCTTCACTGCGGGGTATTCGCCGCGTGGGATGTGCACATCAATGCGCAGATAGTGCGATTCACCGCCGATTGACTGCACATGGGCGAGCACCTCGCTCATGCTCTTTCGGCCGAGGGCGCGCTCACGGACGAGGAGGTCAAGGATGAGCAGGTCGGCGAAGATGCCGTCGCGCTCAGGGAGGTGCATGGCGAAGCCGTAGCCCCCCGACTCTTCGCCTCCCATGGAAGCGCCCGTCTCAATCATCTTCGGCCCCACGTACTTGAAGCCGACTGGCGTCTCAAAGACCTCCACGCCGTAGTGCGCGCCGAGTCGCTCCCCCATGGAGCTCTCGTTCACCGTTTTCACGATCGGTCGCAGATCTTTCTTATGTTCGAGCATGTAATAGGCGAGGAGTCCGAACGCCTGCAGTTGATGGATGAAGACGCCCTGCTCGGTGACGGCGCCAGCGCGATCCGCGTCACCATCAAGTAGCAGTCCCAGGTCATAGCCGCCGCCACGCATCGCATCCAAGACCGGATCAATATGCGGACGAATCGGTTCTGGATTCACGCCACCAAACCACGGATTCCGCTCACTGCGCATCTCCGTGACGCGCAACTTCCCACCAGCAAGCAGTCTGCCGATCCAGCCGGCGCCCGCGCCGTAGACCGGGTCGACCATGATGCTGAGCGGCTGGGCCGCGAGTTGCGCAAGGTCAAGGTTGCGCTCCACAAACTTCTTGTAGCCCGGGTACGGGTCGTAGCGTTCCACCAAGCCCGCCGCCTCCGCGTCGGCGAACCGTCGGCCGCTCAACTCTGGTCCACGCGTCTTCGCGATCTCTGTCTCAATGCGCTTCAGCAGCTCCGGCCCCGCCGCGGCACCCGAAGGCGCCTTCACCTTGAAGCCGTTATCCAGCCACGGGTTGTGGCTCGCGGTGATGACCACACCCATCGCCGCGCCGCGTTCTACCACCTCATATGACGCCATCTGGGTGGGGACCGCGGTGTGCGCGTATGCAACGGGGATGTTGTGGGCGAGCAAGATCTCCGCCGCGGTCACGGCAAAGTCCTCTGAACCGAATCGACGGTCGTAGGCGATCACCACACCCTTCGCCATAGTTCCATCCTGCTCTACGACGCGCGCAACGCCCTCAGCGAGTCGGCGCACGTTCTCATAGGTGAACTCGTCGCCGATCTTGGCGCGCCAGCCGTCGGTGCCAAAGAGGATCTTCGTTGGCTCACCCGTGCCCATGATCAACTCCTCTCGGCCGCAGCGGCGGTACGGATCTCTGCGTCGCTCATCTCCACAAGGTTCATGCGAATCACGCTCCCCCCGCTTCGAATCTCGGCGGCGCCTGTTGCGTCCATGATGACCTCTTTCCCGCTCGGTGTGGTGATCGTGATGCGACCGTTCGCATCCGCCGCGCCATTCGCCACAAGATAGGCGCGCAGCTCTCTCCAGTTCCCCACATCACTCCAGCCACAATCAAGTGGGAGGGTGCGCACAAGTCCCGCCGCGGCGGCTGGCTCCATGAGAAGCGTGTCGATTGGTGCCGGTGTGATCGTCTCGTACGAGGCGAGTCCCGCACGCAACTCTGGTGCAAGCCGCTGCAGTCCGCCTTGGAGCGCTGCGCGTCGCCAGACAAAGGTTCCCGCGTTCCATCGTGCCCCCGCGGCGATCAACTGCGCGGCAGTCGCGGCATCAGGCTTCTCCGTGAACCGTGTGACGCGCTCACCGTCAGCAACGATGTAGCCGAAGCCTGTCGCGGCGCGCGTCGGCGTCACGCCGAGTGTCACCAGCGCCTCAGGTTCGCGTTCGGTGATCGCGATCGCCGCGGCGAGTGCGTTGCGCCACGCGTCTGCATCCAGGACGGCATGATCGGCGGGGAGGACGAGCATCGGTGCATCGAATGGTCGATCAATGCGCTCGGCCGCTAGTGCCACGGCGGGCCCAGTGTTGCGCGCAATCGGCTCCAGAATGATCTGGCCTTCAGGGAGTGAAGGGAGTGATTCGCGAACCAGCGCCGCCTGCGGCGCGGCAACAAGGACGTAGATGTCCTCGAGTGGAACGAGCGGGAGGAGGCGATCAGCCGTGGCGGCCAGGAGGGTCTTCCCGTCGACAAGCGGGATGAATGGCTTCGGTCGCTCCGGACTACTGAGCGGCCAGAGGCGCGTGCCACCGCCCCCCGCCAAGATCACCGCATACGGTTTCGCGCTCATGCAGGCATCGTAGAGGTCGCCCTGCGACTCGGCTAGACGCCTCCAAAGATTCGGCGCAGGAAGCGCGGCAGCGTGATGTTGGTGCGGCGAATCACGAGCCGCTCCTCAAACTCTGCCTTCACGCTGTATCCGAGTGATTCGTAGACTTTCACCGCCGCCGCATTGTCACTCCGCACATTGAGCACCACCTCATCGCAGAAGGCGAGGAGTGCTTCGGTCACGGCGGAGGTGGTGGCACGCGCGTATCCCGCGCCGCGAAATCCAGATGCGGTCAGCACATTCCCCACCACAGCAATCCGCTCACGGCGACCGATCACATGTGTCCCCGCCGCCGCCACGAGTCGCCCGTTGCGATGAATGCCGCGATAGAGGCCCTCCGCAACGGCGAGTGGTGGGAGCCACGCCGCAAAGCCGAGCTGATAGAGGCGATTCAGCGCAGGCGCATCTGCTGGAACGAGCGGCACAACGAGCGGCACCGCCTCACCGGCGTACGGGATAAACGTGGTGCGATCGAGGCCCATGCGCAGCATGGGGTGCAACTTCTCCGTCTCGTACTGAAGGTCGAGCACCGGATCACCGCCAAGCGGCGTGGGGACCCAGGCGGCGCGCGGCTTGATGCCGTGCGTCAGGATCGCCGCAACGCCGGCAGGTTCGCCGTAGAGGTGCAGCGGCTGTGGCGCCCAGCCGGAGTACTCCATGCCAAGCGCGATCGCCTCGCCGCCCCGACGTGCCACATAGCAGCGCGTCCGTGGAAACTCACCGTCGTCAAGATCACAGAGCGCGTGTGCGGTGATCCAGCGATCACCGCTGATCAGTGAGCGAACGAGTTCACGATCGCGTGTTGCGGCAACTTCAATCGGGAGCTCAGACACGTTGTGCAACACCCGCAGGGAGGATCTCGTAGCGCGGCGCATGCACGATCACTCCAGCGGCAACCGCACGGGTGAGGAGCGTTGCGCTCTCTGGCTCCTCCTCAGTTGCGCGGCGCATGAGTTGGCTCTGATCTGCCGCTGGCGCGGTCCCACTCGTTGCGATGAGGAAGATGGGGATCTCCCGTGCAGCTGCAGCCGCGGCAAGGGCGAGACCGCCCGCAAGGATCAGCGCGCTCCCATCTTCGGCGACCGCATCACTCGCGAGGAGGAGTGCGCACACATCACCCCGCGCAATCGCGAGGCTGAGCTGCGCCTCACTCATCAGCGCCGCTGGGATGCCGATGCGAACAGCATCTGCTGCGTCAAGTGCGCCGAGCGGTGTGACACCGCGCGGATCAACGCTCGGTCCAGTTGAGAGGAGCAGCTGCGCGGCACCCGCACGTCGCAGCCCCTCATGTCCGGGTGCAAGGTCACCCCAGAAGGTGGCGCCGAGCCCAGGCGCGCTCGCGACACTTGCGCCACGTGTGCCGCACTCGCCTAACGCACTCGCGAGGCGCTCCGCCTGGTTGGCGTATGCGGCGATCCGCGCCGTGGCACGTGCGGCAACAGTCGCGGCAACACTCCCTGGCGCTGCCGCAAGTGCGGCGCTGACCTCATCGCGGAGTGCATCCGAGTGCGGTGTCGCATTGCAAAGTGCGGCCGCCGCCGCCTGCATCCGTGCCGCACGCGCGGGTGCGGCGGACTGATCCTCTGCCGCAAGCGAGAGCCCTGCGGCAAGTGCACGTACTGGGCCTGGCGCCATCACGGCGGCGCTGATCGCTGCCGCGAGTGCGCTCGGCGTATCTGCACGACGTTCCAGGATCTGCGCGGGGAGCGCGCGCACGTCGAGAAGGATCAGGCCCTGCGCATCGTCGCGTACTGGCGAGGCGAAGGCGGCGGCGGGAGGGGTTGCGCCAGCCGGCGTGAGCCCAGCGTCAACGGGGAGGTCGAGCGCCGCTTCAGCAGACCGTCGCGTCGGCTGTGGTGCGTCGGCGATTCGTTCGCTGAGTGGATCAACAGTTCGGAGTTCGTCAGCAAGTGCACCCGCCTCATGCCGAATCGCACCAACAACGCCCAAGAGTGAGGTGGCCGACTTCACGCCATCCTTGGCGATCTGTCGCAAGAAGTCACGACGCGCGGAGGGCTGACCTGAACTCGGCTGCTCCTTTGCGGGCGAGTCGCCCATCGCCGTTAGAAGGGGATGATCGCCGAGACGATCCCCTCAGGGAGACGCGAGCGTCCACCGAGAGCCGGAAGCTCAGCAAGGAAGCTAATCCCAACGACCGTCGCGCCTAGCTGTTCCACCAGTCGGATCGTGCCAGCAACGGTGCCGCCCGTGGCGAGCACGTCGTCCACGATCACCACGCGCTGTCCAGGGGTGAGCGCATCGCGATGCAGCTCCAAGACATTCTTCCCATATTCAAGTTCGTACTCCACGGTGATCGTCTCGCCTGGGAGCTTGCCGAGCTTTCGCACAGGGACGAAGCCGAGTCCGAGCGCGTGGGCAATCGGCGCGCCGAAGATAAATCCGCGCGACTCGATCCCAACAATGACGTCGGGCTTCTGCGCGCGGATCGGGACAAGCATTGCCTCGATCGCAGCGTTGAACGCCTCAGCATCTTGGAGGAGTGTGGTGATGTCGCGGAAGATGATCCCTGGCTTCGGAAAGTCAGGGATCGTGCGGACCTTTGATGCGAGCTGTTCTGGGTTCACCTGCGGAAGTTTACGCGAGCGGGGCGGCGGACGCGGCGGCCGCCTCCAGCCTTCGTCCCTCTGCGGCGAGCAGCCCCACAATCTCCACGGCGAGGCGCCAGATCCGCTCTGGGCTCGCTGGGGTGCTGGACCGGAGACCCCCCTGCTGGAAGGTGAGCTCTCCGCGTGGGCGATCCGCGAGGACGCGTTCGGCAACCCCTCGCGGGAGGTCCGCAAATCGAATCACGAGGCGACCCTCATCCCGAAGAATGGAGGCAAGCCCTGCATCGCTCGCGTCCGCACGCAGTTGCGCCACTTCAAGGAGGCGCTGCGCGGGTTCGGGCGCTTCGCCAAAGCGATCGCGCATCTCATCGGCAATCGAGCGAATGGAGGCGGCACTCTGCGCCGCACCGAGACGTCGATAGAGATCGAGTCGCTGCCCTTCATCCTCCACGTAACTGCTCGGCAGGTGCGCGGTGACCGGGAGGTCCAAGATCGCGGTGCTGCGTTTACGAATCGGCGCGCGCCCTTCGCGCTCTGCGCGCTTCACCTCAACAGATTCGGCGAGCAGTTGTGCGTAGAGATCGAACCCAACCGCAGCAATGTGCCCCGACTGTTCACCGCCGAGCAGATCCCCCGCACCACGAATCTCAAGGTCGGCGAGCGCCAACTGGAATCCAGCACCAAGGTGCGCCGCATCGAAGATTGCCTTCAGCCGCTTGCGTGCCACGTCGCTGAGCGACTCCTCTTGTCGATAGAGGAGATAGCACCAGGCGCGGCGGCTGCTCCTCCCCACTCGTCCGCGGAGTTGGTAGAGCTGCGCCAGGCCGAGCTTATCTGCGCGATCCACGATGATCGTGTTCGCGTTCGGGATATCCAGCCCTGACTCAATGATGGTGGTGCAGACGAGGATGTCCGTCTCGCCGCGCACAAACGCACCCATGACGCGTTCCAGCGCGCGACTCTCCATCTGCCCATGCCCAACGGCAATGCGCGCATCTGGCAGGAGGCCGCGCAACTGTTCCGCCGCCGCCTCAATGGACTCGACGCGGTTGTGGACGTAGTACGACTGTCCGCCGCGCTCTAACTCACGCGCCAGCGCGTCACGCACCAGCTCAAGACTCGCCTCCGCCACGCGCGTGGCAACGGGGTGCCGATCCTCAGGTGGCGTCTCAATGGTGGAGAGGTCGCGAATCCCGGAGAGGGCGAGGTTCAGGGTGCGCGGGATCGGCGTGGCGGTGAGGGTCATCACATCAAGTTCGGCGCGGATGGACTTGAGACGCTCCTTCGCCACAACACCGAAGCGGTGCTCCTCATCCACGATCAGGAGGCCGAGTCGGCTGAAGGAGACGTCCTTGGAGAGGAGCCGGTGGGTGGCGACCACAAGGTCAACACTCCCGTCATTGAGTCCAGCAACCACCTCTCCCTGCTTTGCTGTGCTGATGCTGCGCGAAAGGAGCTCCAACCTAAATGGATACGCGGCGAGTCGACGACGGAAGGTTTCAATGTGTTGGAGCGCGAGGATGGTGGTGGGGACAAGGAGTGCCACCTGACGCCCCGCCTCAAGCGCGGCGAATGCAGCGCGCAGCGCCACCTCGGTCTTCCCGTAGCCCACGTCGCCCACAATCACGCGATCCATCGGTCGCCCCTTGGCAAGATCCGCCTTCGTCGCCTCAATCGCCGTGAGTTGATCGGGTGTCTCTCTGAACGGGAAGGCCGCCTCGAACTCAATGAGCCACGGGGATTCGCCGTCAATCGGTGGGCGGTGGGCGAGTTCGCGCGCCGCATAGATGCGCAACAGCTCGTCAGCGAGATCATCGGCGGCTCGCTGCGCGCGCTCCTTGGCGCGTCGCCACTCACCTCCGCCGAGCCGACTGAGCGCCGGATCTTCAGCGCCTGTATAGCGCGCGATTCGCGCCAACTGTTCCGTTGGCACGAAGACACGATCACCGCCGCCGTACTCAATCTCAAGGTAGTCGCGCTCATCACCTTCGCCGCCGCGTCGAGTCATGCGCAAGAAGCGTCCGAGTCCGTGATCGATGTGCACGAGCAGATCGCCAGGGGTGAGACGCTCGGCCGCTTCGCGTGTAATGCCGCGGCGGTGCACCGCGGCGCGACGAACGCGCGTTGCGCCGAAGAGTTCACGATCTGTGATGATCGTCAGCGCATCCACACCGCCCTGGAAGCCACCATCAAGTCCGCCGTGCAGCAGCGTGATGCTCTTCGGCTTCGGATCACTGGGGAGCGCATCGCTCACGGGAGTTGCGGCACCCGCCTCTGCCAAGAGTTCCGAGAGTCTCCCCGCCTGCTCCGAGACGATCACCACCCGCGCGCCGTCGCGTCGCCAACTCTCAAGTCCCTCCGCAAGCTCCCGCGTGCGGCCAGCGGGCATCAGCGGGTCATGCCAACCGAACGAATCGCTCGGCTCACTCTTGGTGAGTCGTCCAGCCTCGGAGCTCCACGTCAGTTCGAGGCGCTCCGCACCGAGGCCGCTCAGCATCTTGAGGCTCACCGCAGGGGGCGGGATTGGCGCAGGCCATGACGGCGGCAAGATGCGCGTCGTCTTCAGCACATCGAATCGCTCGGCGCTTTGACGCGCGAGTGACTCCGCACTGCTGATCAGTTCGCTCGGCTCATCTAGGATCACGAGTGCACCGTTGAACTGATCAAGGGGGCGTGATGGCGCAATCAGTGGCGACCAGATCTCGAGGCCGTCGCCGCGCTCTGGAGTTTGCGACGCCTCCCACCGCGCAAGGTCTGCGCGCAGCGCGGGCGAGAGCTCCACGCCATCTTTTTCTGCGATCGTCTCCGCTGCCCGCTTCGCCTTCAACACGACCGCTGCGGTCAGCGGGAACTCACTCGCTGGCAGGAGGAGGGCGCGCGTCAGCGGAGCACCGCTCCGTTGCGTGGCGGGATCAATACTGCGGATGCTCTCAATCTCATCGCCGAACCACTCCACACGCATCGGTGCTTGCGCGCCTGCAGGGAAGCAGTCAAGGATGCCGCCACGGCGCGCGTACTCGCCTCGCCCGCCCACCAGCGGGACGCGCTCGTACCCGAGTGCCGCCACACGCTCCGTTGCCTCATCGAGTGACATGCGCGTGCCAGGGAGAAGGGGGAGGCTCCCCTCCACAAGTGCGGTCGGGTCGGCGCTGTTCTGGAGCGCCGCGAGGAGTGAGGTGACGAGGATGCGTGACTCGCCACTCCCCCATGCGGCGAGTGCCGCGACACGTCCGGCCGACTCATCCACCACAAGTTCGCCGCGCTCAAATGGGAGTGAACTGCGCGGCTCAAGCAGCGTGATGCATTCAGGATCCGCGCTCCATGCGCGCAGCGAATCAGCGACTCGCTCTGCTACCTCAGGGTTGCGCGCGATCCAGACCAGCCGCGCATCACGCGCAAGCGCAGCACCGAGCACACCTTTTGCCGCGTGCGGAACATGGATCAGCGACGCGGCGTGATCGCGACGGAGTCGCTGCTGGAGTTCAGCGAACTGCGAACTTGCGTGCAGGCGCGCAAGGAGCGCAGCGAGCGCAACGCGCGAACCGCTCACCGCTCGGAGTCGCTTCGGTCGCCCTCACCGAGTGGCTTGCGCCAGCCGTGCGCCGTCTTGCGAATTCCGTCACTCCCCGCCGGACCACCCACTTCACCTGCACCTGGCAGGTTCGCAGGGTCGACGGCGCTCCCGCTCTCGGGTTCCGGGAGCTTCCAGTTGTTGAACGCGGTCGCCGCCTTGTTCAGACCGGAGCGTGCCCAGGTTTCGATCGCCTCGCCCGCCGCCGCGTTGATCTCAGGGAGTCGCAACCGCTCCGCTGCACTGAACTCGCTCAGCACGTGCTGTTGTGCGGTGCCGCTCTCACGCGGATCGCCGATGCCGACACGAAGGCGTGGATACTGATCACTCCCTAGCTCCGCCTCAATGGAGGCGAGTCCGTTATGACCGCCATCACTCCCGCGCTCGCGGAATCGCAGCGAGCCGAACGGGATGCTGAAGTCGTCCACCACCACCAGGAGCTGGTTGACAGAGACGCGCTCCGATGCGAGGAGTTTCCGCACGGCGATCCCTGAATCATTCATGTACGTCATTGGCTTAGCCATCACCAGGTCAAGGCCAAGCACACGCCCCGCGTGCACCGCCGAGGCGTCACGCTCCTTGCCGCCCCCCTTCCACTTCACGCGATCCGCGAACGCATCAAAGATGAGCCAGGCAATGTTGTGCCGGGTGAAGCGGTACTTCTCACCCGGGTTGCCGAGCCCCACCACGATGCGACGATCTACGCTCACGTCTTCTCCTTGCTCACTTCTTTGTGGCCGCAGCGCGCTTCATGGCTGCAGTATGCGCGCGAAGGATGCGTTCCTGCTCACGCCACATCGCAGCCTGCGACGTTGCCGTTGCATGATCCCAGCCGCAGAGGTGAAGGGCGCCGTGGACGGCGAGGAGGCGCACCTCATCGGCAACGGAGTGTCGGGTCTGCCCGTCCGTCCCCCCGCGACCTTCGCGCGCCTGTTCAATCGCCCGATCCACACTGATCACAATGTCGCCGAGCGGCACACTCGCCCCCGCCTGCGGTGTGCGAACCGCGCGACGGCGCGGGCGGGCCGCCCGTCGGACGCCAGGGCGCGCTGGGTATTCATGCGGATCAAGGAGTGGAAAGCTGAGCACATCCGTTGGGCCACGTTTCCCCATGTGCGTTGCATTCAACGCTGCAATCATCGCGTCATCCACAAGGGTGAGTGCCACTTCACCATGAGGGGGCGCGTCAGATGCGCGAAGTGCGCGCACAACGAGTGCGGCGAGTTCGGTTGATGTGATGCTGACTCCGCCTCGACGCTGCCGAGTGACGCGGGCGCGCGGGCCTGCGTCGCGACTCATCCGAGTGCTGCGAGCGCCGCGGTGACCTTCCCGGAGAGAACCTTGCCGTCCACGCGACCCTTCGTCTTCGGGGCGAGCCAACCCATCACCTTCCCCATCTCCTTGGCAGATGACGCGCCGGTCTCGGCGATCGCCTGCTTCACGAGCGCATCAACATCTGCGTCGGTGAGCTGCTCTGGGAGGTAGACGGCGAGGATCGCAATCTCCGCCTCTTCGGCGGCGGCAAGATCGGGCCGATTCGCTGCCACATATGCGTCAACCGATTCGCGGCGTGTCTTCACCGCCTTCACGAGAACGGTGAGGGTCTCCTCATCGGTGGCGTCGTGCTTCTGCTCCTTCTCCACGAGTGAGAGTGCAGAGAGCGCCATGCGGAGTGTGTCGCGGCGCAGCGTCTCGCCCGACCGCATTGATGCGGCCATATCAGCTCTTAGTTGTTCACGAAGCGACATGCGCTGCTCCTCTCCGACGGCTCGCGCCGCCACGGGGCGCGCGAGGGATCAGATCCCGCGAGGGCCTGACGGCTTCTTCTTCTTTGCGTCCTTGCGCTTCTTCTTCTCCGCGGCGTTTTCAAACGCTTCACGTCGACGAGACTCGGCAAGGATGCCGGCCTGCTGGACCTTCTTATTGAATCGGCGCAACGCAGCCTCAAAGGACTCGTTATCACCAATGCGAACTTCTGCCACTGAACTACCTCCTATTGGGATGAGGAGGATAACCGATTCAGCGAGGGGCCGACTCAGCGAGGGAGCGGGATCTCCTCCCCGAGCGTGGAGAGCACCGTGAGGAGGGACTCCGCCGCAGATGGGTCAGGGTCGGCGGAGGGGGTGCGCTGGAAGATGATCAGCAGGCTGCCGCTGCGCCGCAGGGTGAAAGAGGCGTCCGGGGGGACGAGGACGAGCGTGGCGGGGAGCACGAGGTAGGCGGCAATTTCGGGGGCGGCGGTCGCCGCGGATGTGGCATCTGGGAAGACAACGGCGAGAAGCGGGATCCCAAGCGGATCGTTCGCCGATGCGCCGCGTACCACCACTCGCGGCAGGTCGTTGTACTGCGGTGGAAGCGGCGGACGCACGTCGGCGCCGCCGGTGATCACGCCGAGTCCAGCTGCGCGAATGGCGGCGCTCAAGAACTCGGTGGCCTGCGCCGTCTCTGCGGAGCTGCGCGGTGTTGGCGCAGCGGATGCGGGCGGTCCTTGCGGTTCAGGCGGCGGTGGACCGCCAGAGAACCACGTGAAGAGTGCGAAACCACCAATCAATACTAGGAACGGCGCGAACCGCGAGAGTCGCGAACGTGGCGGTCGCGTCGATTCGCTCATCCAGGTGGCCAGCTCAACTGTCTCCCCGCGAGCAGGTGATAGTGCAGATGCTCAATGGCCTGTCCCCCCTCAACGCCAACGTTGCTCACCAGACGCCAGCCGCGATCTCCATATCCCGCCTCGTTGGCAAGCTCCACCGCAACAGCGTGCATGCGCGCAAGGAGCGCCGCGTGTGCGGGAGTGTCGCGAAGATCTGCTGCGGAGCCGATGTGTTCACGCGGCAGGATCAACAGGTGTAGCGGAGCCTGCGGCGCAATGTCTTCAATGGCGACCACAAGATCAGACGAGTGACGCTGCTTGCTTGGTAGCTCACCGGCGATGATGCGGCAGAAGAGACAATCAGTCATGCGTCCACTCTAGCGCAACCCACTCCCCCTCTTCCCATTGACCGAGCAGGCGCAAGCCAACACGCGTGAACGCGTCAATGGTCTCCGCAGCGCGCTCCACAAAGATTCCGCTGGTCAGGATTCGACCGCCTGGCGCGACGGCGGCGGCGAGGAGTGGAGCAAGTTCAATCTGCAGCGCAGCGACAAGGTTTGCAAGGACCAACGGCGCTGGGGCACGGAACGGAAGGGTGCCGAGAGCAACCTCACTTCGCGCGGCGAGTCCGTTCTGCGCCAGGTTCCGCTGCGCCGCCTCAACCGCGAGTGGATCCGTGTCCACGCCGCAGCCGTGAGACGCGCCGAGCTGCAGCGCCGCGGCGAGTAGGATGCCGCTCCCTGTTCCAACATCAATGATCCCAACGCTGTCCGTTGGGAGTGCGTGAAGGAGGCCTGCGTCCGACCAGCGTTGAATCCCCGCGAGTGCGAGGCGCGTCGTTGGATGCAGTCCGGTGCCGAACGCCTGGCCCGGATCAATCGTCACCACTGCATCGCCCGCGGCACTCGCCTGCTCGCTCCACGGTGGTCGAATCACGATGCGTCCAATCGTTGTCACGGGGAACTCGGCTCGCCAGGTGGTCTCCCACGCCTCCGCGGGGATCGCACGGATGTTGAGGTCGCCAATGCCGCGAAGTCCAAGGCCGCTGACGGCAATTGAGGCAAAGCGCGCTAGCTCTTCACGCAACTGCTCCGCTGCAGCTCGGCTCTCGGGGGTGTCAGTGATCCAGGCGCGGATGCGCACGGGTGCGGTTGGATCGTGTGGGAGTGGAGTGGCATCACCAGTGTGAGGTGCAGCAACGGTTGGTTCTGCACTTGTGCCGGCTGGGGCGAGTCGCGCGAGGCGTTCGCTGATCGCCTCTGCAGACTCTGGATCGCAGGTGATTGAGAGTTCGAGCCAGCCGCCGTCGCTCAGTTGCGTTCCTCGCCGCTCGCCTTCGCAAATCGCTCAAGCGCTTCCCGCTGCTCTTTGCTCAACTTCTTCGGCACCTCAACCGCAACAACGATTCGGAGGTCGCCGCGCTGTGATGGTCGACGCACGTTCGGTGCGCCGCGCCCTTTGAGTCGAATCTCCGCTCCAGGCTGTGTGCCAGCCTTGATCTCCATCTCCTCTTCGCCCTCTGCAGTTGGAATCAAGACGCGCGCGCCAAGGGCGGCCTGGGAGATGGAGAGCGGGATCTCAGTGAGGAGATCAATCCCATCGCGGACGAGCTGCGGATGCTCTTCAACTGTCACCACCACGTAGAGACTCCCCGCAGGTCCGCCGCGTCGGCCAGCCTCTCCCTGCCCTGAGAGACGAATCTGCGTGCCGTCATCAACTCCTGGAGGAATGTCCACGCGGAGACGCTTGCTCCCGTTGAAGCGTCCCTCGCCACGACACGCGGCGCACTGCTTCTCAATGATCTTCCCTTCGCCCGCACACTTTGCGCAGGGGGCGGAGACCGCCATCTGCCCGAGGAGTGTCTGGCGCACGGTGCGCACCTCGCCGCGACCACCGCAGCCGTCGCAACTCTTCGTTCCAGAACCCTTCGCCGCGCCACTGCCGCTACACGTCTCGCATGCAACGCGCATATCCAGATTCACTTCGCGAGTGCCGCCACGAATCGACTCCGCGAAGCTCACCTTCATGTCAAAGCGAAGATCGTCACCGGGTGGCGGACCAGTGCGCCGCGCACCACGCGCCGCGCCGCCAAAGAAGCCTTCAAAGAGATCCTCAACGGAACCGAAGTCACCGCCGCCAGGGAAGCCGCCTGCGAAGCCACCACCAGCACCACCAGGGAATCCGCCGCGCCCACCAGCACCTGGACCACCTGCGCCACCGCCAACCCCCGCCTCGCCGAAGCGGTCGTAGCGTGCTCGCTGCTCGGTGTCAGAGAGCACCTGATACGCGTCGTTCAGCTCCTTGAATTTCGCCGCAGCATCTGGCGCCTTGGAGACGTCTGGGTGGTGTTTCTGCGCCGCCTTTCGAAAGGCCTTCTTGATGTCGTCGG
The DNA here is from genome assembly GCA_040397155.1 of Candidatus Limnocylindrus sp. Classification (GTDB taxonomy): domain Bacteria; phylum Chloroflexota; class Limnocylindria; order Limnocylindrales; family Limnocylindraceae; genus Limnocylindrus. The sequence goes on along the minus strand of JBBAWP010000014.1, from coordinate 10,383 downwards.
GGCTCGCCGACTTCGGCACTCCCAAGATTGAATAGAAGTCGCGGGCCATCGCGCGCCTACTTCAGGAGCAGCTTGCCAAGTCGGCTCACTGCGTGTCGATATCCAAGGAACCCAACGAGTGAGAGGAAGCCGATGTCCACGAGCATCAAGAGGTTCAGATCGCCAAAAATGAGTGAGCGGACCAGGTGCGTCCCCCGCGTCAGTGGCGAGAGTTCCACGATATATCGAAGAGCACCGGGGTAGATCTCCACCGGATAGAAGGTGGCGGAGAAGAGGAAGAGGGGCGTGAGGATGATGAAGATGAAGTCAAAGTCCTTCCACGAGCGCATGTGGGTGGTGATCGCGAAGCCGGCCGCCCCGAACGCGAAGCCGATAAAGACCACGGCCACAGGCACGAAGAGCGCGAGTGGCGACGCGACGAGGCCGAAGGCGAGCATCACGGCGAGGAAGGCGATGGAGTAGATCACGCCGCGCAGGTTGGACCAGAGCAGCTCGCCCACCGCAAGGTCGCCAATTGATACTGGCGTGGTGAGAATGGCGTCATAGACCTTCGCGTACTTCAACTTGTAGAAGACGTTGAAGGTGGAGTCAAAGATTGCGCCGTTCATCGCAGAGCTGGCGAGCAGTGCAGGCGCCACAAAGGCGGCGTACGGCACCTCCACCCCGTTGTAGGTGAGCGTGCCGATCACGCCACCCACACCGAAGCCGATGCCGAGCAGGAAGAAGAGCGGCTCAAAGAAGCCCGTGACGATCATCAGCCACTGGCGTCGATAGACGCGCACGTTTCGCTCAAAGACGGCGAAGGCGCGAGGGGCGAGGGCGGCGATCACTTCAGCATCCTTCGGCGGAAGAGGATGGACGCAACCACGGTGCCGCCAACGGTCCAGGCGACAAGAATCAGCGCGTGCGCCAGCGCGTTCGGCGTCTCCACGCCGAGTGCGAGGCCGCGGGAGAGGGCGACCCCGTGTGCGAGCGGGGTGCACCACGAGATGAACTGCGCCCACTCGGGGAGGTTCTCAATGGGGAAGTAGGTCCCCGAGAAGAAGGTGAGCGGCGTGATCACGAGACGGAAGACCACCGCGAATCCCTGATCCGTCTTCTGTGTCACCGAGTAGGCGGTCATTGGAGCGGCAAACGCGAGCCCCGTCAAGGTGGAGACACCGATCATCGCGAGCGCGCCCTGCGCACTCGTTGCGATTCCAGCAAAGAAGAGCACGCCCGCAAAGAAGGCGGCGGCGAACGCAACCTTTCCGCCGATGAATGCGATGGCGCCGACGATGATATCCGTTGGCTTGAGCGGAGTTGCCACCATGGCGTGATAGATGCGCACCCACATGATGCGTCCAAGGATCGGCCACGCCGCTTCGCCGGTGCCAAACTGCATCGCCTGGCTCGCCATCAGCGCGGGTGCAATGTACGCCACGTAGCTGACGCCGCCAGTGATCTCTGCGGCGCGGTCACCTACCAGCACCCCAAGGCCGATGCCGAGCCCTGCAAGGACAACGAGCGGCTCAATAAAACCGGAGAAGACCGAACCCGTCCACTCTCTGCGGAAGACGGAGATCATGTAGTACGTGACGTGGCGCCACCTGGTCGGGTGTGGGAGGTAGGCGCCAATCTTTGAAAAGAGACCGCGTGATCGTCGCGGCGCGACCTGCGCCGCGCTCACTCGTCGAGGCTCCGGCCAGTGAGTCGAAGGAAGACGTCCTCAAGGCTCGAGCGGCGAACGAGCCAGCTCTCAGGGGTGAGGCCGTGGGCGAGCGCGCGTGCGTGCGCCGCCTCGCCGTTTTCGCAACCAACGATGACGCGCTCAGCGAGTCGCTCGTAGCGATCGCCAATCCCTTCAAGTGCCGCCTTACTGAGCGCGCTCGTCCCGTCTGGGAAGCGCAGCTCAAGCACTTCGCGAGAGGCGTGTTGCTCAATCAACTGTCGCGGCGAACCCTCAGCAACAATTTTCGCCTGGTCCATCACCACAAGTCGATCACAAAGCTGCTCCGCTTCATCCATATAGTGCGTAGTCAAGACGATCGTGGTGCCCGCGCGCTTGAGTCGCTGCAGTGCATCCCAGAGCAGGTGTCGCGCCTGTGGGTCAAGACCCGTGGTCGGCTCATCCAACATCAAGACGCGTGGCGCATTGATCAGCGAACGCGCAATAGAGAGTCGTCGCTTCATACCGCCGGAGAGCGGCTCCACCTGATCCTTTGCGCGATCGGACAACTGGAAGAGTTCAAGCAGCTGATCGGCACGTTCGGCAATCTCCTTGTGGGCAATACCGAAGAAGCGACCGAAGACGAGAAGGTTCTCGCGCACCGTCAACTCTTGATCAAGGGTCTCCTGCTGATGCACCACACCGATCTGGCCGCGGATGCGCGGGCCGTCAGTGTCTGGATCGCTCCCCAAGATGCTGAGTGTCCCCGCGGTGCGCGGCGAGACGCCCGCGATCATGCGCATCGTCGTCGTCTTCCCCGCCCCATTCGGGCCGAGGAAGCCGAAGAACTCGCCGTCACGGACGTCAAAGTTGATGGCGTCCACCGCCGTCCGCTCCCCGAAGGTCTTGGTCAGACCTCGGGCGCGGATCAGCGCGGTAGCGTTCGAAGTTGAGAGGTTCATCTGGGAGAGATTAAACCTCCTGCGCTTCGCCCTCGATTGTCTCCTCGCCGGCGGTCTTCTCGGACGCCCCTTCGGCGCCGTCAAGCGTGCCGGCCTGCTGGTTTTGAGCGTAGGCGGCGGTGCCGATCTCGGTCATCACCTTCGCCAGCGCCTCGGCCTTCTCCTTGATTGGGTCGAGCGACTCGCCCTTCAGCGCCTCGCGAACCTCACCAATGAGGGTCTCGGCCTGCGCCTTCTTCTCCGCATCCACCTTGTCGCCAAGGTCGGCGAGCGTATTCTCGGCCTGGAAGGCGAGTGCCTCAGTCTGGTTACGGAAGTCCACCGCTTCGCGGCGGGCCTTGTCCTCAGACTCGTGCTCCTTCGCCTCGCGGACCATGCGGTCCACATCATCCTTCCCGAGCATCGAGCTGCCGGTGATGCGCACCTGCTGCTCCTTCCCGGTGGCGCGATCCTTCGCCTTCACATCGAGGATTCCGTTCGCATCAATGTCGAACGTCACCTCAATCTGCGGCACGCCGCGTGGCGCGGAAGGGATCCCGTCAAGGATGAACTTCCCGAGCGTCTTGTTATCCGTTGCGAACTCGCGCTCGCCCTGCAGCACGTGGATCTCCACCTGCGGCTGATTGTCTGACGCTGTTGAGAAGGTCTGGCTCTTTGACGTTGGGATCGTGGTGTTCCGCTCAATGAGCTTCGTCATCACGCCACCCAGCGTCTCAATGCCGAGCGAGAGTGGTGTCACGTCCAAGAGCAGCACATCCTTGACGTCGCCCGCGAGGACGCCGCCCTGAATCGCCGCGCCGATCGCGACCACTTCGTCTGGGTTCACGCCCTTTGATGGCTCCTTGCCACCGAAGAGCGCCTTCACCGCTTCAAACACTGCTGGCATGCGCGTCATTCCACCAACCAGAACGACTTCGTCGATCTCGGATGGCTTGAGGCCCGCATCCTTCAGCGCGGCGAGTACTGGTGCCTTCGTCTTCTCAATGAGATCTGCGACGAGTGACTCAAGCTTCGCCTTCGTCAACGTCACCACCACGTGCTTTGGGCCCGTGGCGTCTGCCGTGATGTACGGCAGGTTGATCTCGGTCTGGCCGGTGCCAGAGAGCTCGATCTTCGCCTTCTCCGCAGCCTCCTTCAGGCGCTGAAGCGCCTGCTGGTCCTTGGAAAGGTCGATCCCCTGATCCTTCTTGAACTCGGCAAGGAGCCAGTCGATGATGCGCTGGTCAAAGTCGTCGCCACCAAGGTGCGTGTCGCCGTTTGACGACTTCACCTCAAAGACGCCGTCGCCCAACTCCAAGATGGAGATGTCGAACGTGCCGCCGCCTAGGTCATAGACAGCGATCTTCTCTTCCTTCTTCTTATCAAGGCCGTAGGCGAGCGCCGCCGCCGTTGGCTCATTGATGATGCGCTTTACGTCGAGACCAGCAATACGGCCGGCATCCTTTGTTGCCTGTCGCTGCGTGTCGTCGAAGTACGCTGGGACGGTGATCACCGCCTCGGTAATCTTCTCGCCAAGGAACGCCTCGGCGTCGGCCTTCAGCTTCTGCAAGATCATTGCGGAAACTTCCTGTGGTGAATACGACTCACCAGAGTCGAGCTTCACCTTGACCCCGTCGCTCTT
>JBBAWP010000014.1:0-6142 GCA_040397155.1 Candidatus Limnocylindrus sp. | reverse complement strand
GGTGTACGGGACGAGCCCCTTCGTCTTTGAAACTTCTGCGTCGTCAAAACGGCGACCCATGAAGCGCTTGATGCTGAAGACGGTGTTCTTCGGATTCGTCACGGCCTGGCGCTTGGCGAGTTGCCCAACCACGCGCTCTCCACCCTTCACAAATCCAACCACCGACGGAACGGTGCGTCCACCTTCAGCGGAGCTGATGACGGTTGGCTCGCCACCAACCATTGCCGCGACGACGCTGTTCGTGGTTCCTAGATCGATTCCAATAATCTTTCCCATTTGATTGCTCCTTTCACTGTTTGGTTTCTAACGTTCACATCACATAAGGTGCGATTTAGTCGGCCGCAACTGAGACGACCGCTGGGCGAAGGATTCGATCACGAATCTTCCAGCCCTTGCGGTGCTCTTGAAGCACCTCTCCCGGCGGTTTGCCGCTCGACGGCACCTGTGCAACCGCTTCGTGTTCGCGTGGATCAAATGGCTGACCGATCGATTCATACGGTCGCGCCGCTTCGCTCTCCATCACGGCGAGGAGCTTGCGATGGATTGCGGCGATCCCCTCTACCCACGGCTCGTCCTTTAATCCATCCGGGAGTGAGGCGAGGGCGCGGTCAAGGTCATCCACTACGGCGAGCGTCTTCAGGAGGAGTGCCTCACTTGCGAGTCCCGCCTCGCGCTCCCGCTCTTCAGCGGTGCGGCGACGAAAGTTGGCGAAGTCGGCAGCGGTCCGCTGGTGTGCGGCGATCTGCTCGTCGCGCTCCAGCAGGGCAGCCTCAAGGGGACTCTGAGCCTGCTCAGTGGCGGCCTGATCGGTGCCCGCCTCTTCAGCCGGCTCCTCGCGCTCCTTGGTGCTCCAGGGTCGTCCTACCATCGTGTTCTCCTTCGTGATCGTGCGGAGCTCAGCCCCGCCTCTCGCACGAGTTAGCACTCTCTTGATGCGAGTGCTAACTCCCTTCGGGGAGAATACGACGAGGAGCAGCGGGCGTCAAGGGGGAGGGCTTCAGGGGCTTGCGCGGGCCGGGCGGGTTAAGGGGTTAAGGGGCTACGCGGCGTGGAAACGGCCGACCAGCTCCGAGAGGAGGGTCGCCACGTAGCGCACCGTCCCCACCGCCCGGGGGTACGGCATCCGGGTTGGGCCGAGCACCCCCACCACGCCGAGGGCGCGACCGGGGATTCCGTACGGGGCGAGGACGAGCGAGACGCCGTGCATTTCGGTCGGCGCGTTCTCACTGCCGATGAAGAGCTGCACGCTGTTCCCTTGGGAGACCTCGCGCACGAGCTGGCCGAGGTAGCCGCGACCTTCGAGCGCGGTGAAGACGTTGCGGAGTCTGGCGCTGTCGGCGAACTCAGGCGCCTCCATCACGTTGAGAAGGCCGTCGCTAAAGACCTGCTCGACCGAGGCGGCGTCAGCCTCGCGCAGTTGCTTGGCGAGTCGCTCCATCACGCTGCGCGTGACGGCGCGAAGTGGGGTGGCTTCGGCGAGCGCGCCTGCACGCGCCTCAATCTGGTCCGCCGTGCAGCCGATCAGACTTGCGTTCAGCCGGCTGGAAATAGTCGTGAGCTGATCCTGATCAACGCCCTCCGGGAGCGGGAGGAGTGTGGGGCGAACGCTGCCGTCACTCACCACGGCAACAAGGGTGGCGAGGCGATCGGCGCTGCTCACCAGGTCAACATGGCGGAGACTGGCGGAGGTGGGGCGCATCGGCGTGGCGAGTCCAGCAACGCGAGTTGAGTGCGCCAACGTACTTGCCGCAATGCGGAACCACTGATCGGCCCCACCTTCGGCCTGGCCGAACTGGTGGCGGATCATCAGCCGATCCACCTCCGTCACCTCGTCGGGGACGGCGATCTCCACGGCGTAGGTTCGATACCCCTGGTCGGTTGGGATTCGCCCGGCCGAGGTGTGCGGTTGGGCGACAAGGCCGAGCTCCTCAAGTTCGGCGAGGACTCCTCGCACCGTTGCGGAAGAGACGCCGAGTCGGTAGCTGTCGGCAATGGAGGCGGAGCCGACGGGGAGGGCGGTGCGAATGTGCTCCTCCACCAAGGCGCGGAGGATCAGGCGGGCGCGGTCGTCGAGGAGCCCCGTCTTTCGCTGCCTTCGCACTCGTCTACCCCCTTCATGCTGGCACTCAGAACCCTTCGAGTGCCAAGATCAGTCTATGGCTTGTCGGCACTTCTGGTCAAAGTCGTAAACTCACGCCATGCCCAACGACTCTAACTTCGCGATTCAGACCCAGGCGCTCTCAAAGCACTACGGCCGCAACGGCGAGATCAAGGCGCTCCAGACGCTCAGCCTTGAGATCCGCCAGGGCGAACTCTTCGGCTTCCTCGGCCCAAACGGCGCTGGGAAGAGCACGGCCATTAGAACGCTGCTCGGATTCCTCCACCCCACGAGTGGCTCGGCGAGCGTGCTCGGCCTTGATGTCGTGAAGGATTCGGTGGCGATTCGCCGCCGCGTTGGTTATCTCCCGTCTGGCTTCGCCGTCTACGACTATATGAGCGGTCGGGAGTACCTCGATCACATGCGTGCCCTCAGCGGTCGACCTTCCCTCCTACGGCACCGCATCATGGAGGCGCTTGAGCTGAGCGACACCATCTTGAAGCGACCGGTGCGCGACTACAGCCGTGGCATGCGCCAAAAGATTGGCGTCGTTCAGGCAATGGAGACGGATCCTGAACTCTTGATCCTCGACGAACCATCTGAGGGTCTTGACCCACTGATGCAGCGATCGCTTCAAGAGCTGCTCCTTGAGCGCGTTGCACTTGGACGCACCGTCTTCTTCAGCAGCCACCTGATCAGCGAGGTTGAACGTATCTGCAGCCGCGTGGCAATCGTTCGCGGCGGTCAGCTCGTTGCGCTGGAGAGCGTTGAGTCACTGGTGCGATTCCGCCGGCGTCGCATTGAAGCGCTCGTGGCGCGCAAGCCACTTCGCCTTACCGCTACTGCGGGGATCAGCAACCTGAAGATCACCCCCGAAGGGAAGACTGGCGTTCGCATCAGTTGCGATGCAGAGGCGGCGGCGATCCCGAACTTCATCAAACGGCTGCAGTCTGCTGGGTTGCGCGACCTGCTCGTTGAGGCGGCAAGCCTTGAGGAGGCGTTCATGTCCTACTACGGCAACAGCACCCGCAACACCGTGCAGATGGCGCCCGAAGTTGCGACGCCGATCAGCCGCACCCGACGCGTGCCGGTGAAGCGAACGACCACAACGCGTAAGGTCACCAAGCGTCCGGCAGCGAAGCGGAAGAGGTCGCGATGATCAACCTTATTCTCCTTCAACGCCTCGTTCGTGGACACCGCATCCGCCTGATTGTTGGCCTTGCCGTTGTGGTGCTCTGGTCGCTCCTCTTCCCCGTGATCTACAAGGCATTTGTCGATCAGCTTGATGGCCGACCCACCCCGCCGGGGAACTTCTCCACGCTCTCGGGAACGATCTCCGTGGGCTTCATTCATCCAATCTCCATCGCGCTCTTCGGGATCTTGAGTGCTGGACTCACCGTTGGCTCAATCAGTGGCGAACGCCATCGCGGAACGCTGGAACTCCTCCTCAGTCGACCGATCTCGCGGCGCACGATCATGGCCACGATGATGTTGGAAGGGTGGATCGGCGCAACGCTCGCATCCGCCGCCTACGTGCTCGGGACGATCATCGGCGCACAGATCGCGGGGGTGACCAGCGAGCTCGTTGTTGAACAGCTCCCTTCACTCTTCGCAGCGGGAGCGCTCTTCTGGGGCTCGTTCGCCACATTTGCGATCGCGGCGAGCGGTAGCTTTGATCGCACGCCACCCGCCATGGCGATCACAGTGGGACTGATCATGGCGAACTACATCGTGGAAGTGCTTGGATCGTTCTGGGATGTGATGGAGCCCTATCAATTCCTCTCGCTCTTCAATCACTTCTCACCAGAGGGGATCCTTGATCAGACAGCCGATCCTGCGGAGGCGCTGATCTTTGTCACCCTCACTGCGCTCTCCGCCGCGTGGGCGTTCTACAAGTTCCCTCGCCGAGACCTCGCAGCTCCTAACTGATCCGTCACGGCGCAGAGCGCCGCTAAACAATCCGCGAGAAGAGTTCGTTGCTCAAGAGTCGGCCGCGCAGCGTCAGCTGCACTCGTGCGCTGTCATCAGGGTGCGCGCCGAGCAGTCCGTTTCTCTCACCCCAGGTCAGCGCATCGCTGAAGCCGCCGCGAATCACTTCATCACGGAGAACGCCGTTCGACATGCGCAACGAGAGCACGAGTCCCTCCGCCGCTGCGTCGTGCTCGCTGAGCGGCGCATCCACGCCACCGGGTGGCAGTTCACCTGCGTGCAGCGCGGCCTCCCACGCATCTAGGTTCGCCGAGTTCCAGCGCCGCGCAGCACCGTCAAATGCGTGTGCACCTGGTCCGACCGCCTCCACCGCGGCGCGCTCCCAGTAGAGCTGATTGTGGCGCGAGCGGTGCCCAGCACGGGCCCAGTTACTGATCTCGTACCAGTTGAATCCAGCGGCAGGAAGTGCGGTGTCGAGTAGCTCAAGCTCCTCCGCGCCGCGTTCCTCATCTTGTCTGGCTGCGGCGCGCGTACGCCATGCAAGCGCACCGGCGGGTGTGGCGAGTCGATCGTCCGCGTTGCCAGCATCAGCCCCTTCGGTGGCGAGGGTGAGCGCGTAGACGCTGATGTGATCGGGTGCGAGTACAATCGCATCGCTCAGCGACGTCGACCATGACTCCAGTGAGATGTCGGGGAGATCGGCGAGTAGATCAATGGAGACGCTCGTCGCGCCCGCGGCGCGTGCCGCCGCCACACTCTCCACCACATCGCCCGGACCGTGACGGCGGCCAAGGTCGCGAAGTGCCGCCGTGTTCATGCTCTGCACGCCAATACTGAACCGCGTCACCCCCGCCTGGACCGCAGCACGCGCATCGCCGCGCTCATCAGCCCCCGGGTTGCACTCCAAGGTCACCTCTGCGCCATCCGCGAGTCCGAACCGATCCCGCACGCGCGCGATCAACCCAGCGAGCGCCTCCTCTGGAAGGAGCGAAGGTGTACCGCCGCCAAGATAGAGACTCTCAAGCGGCGCGCGAGTGCCGTCACCCGTGCGCAACGCGCTGCCAGGTGCTCCAAACGCCTTGTCACTCGCGGTGGCGCGTAGATCGATCTCGCGCTCCACCGCCCGCAGGTACCCACCCATCCGTGATCGCGGACCGAAGGCGGCAGCGCCGGCAATCACCACAAAGTCGCAGTAGGGGCAGAGCGAGCGGCAGAAGGGGACGTGAAGGTAGAGACCGCGAGGTGGCTGCGGACTAATCACTATCGGTGCGAAGCACGGCGAGGAAGGCCTCTTGTGGGATCTCAACGGAGCCGACGCGCTTCATCCGCTCCTTCCCCTCCTTCTGCTTCTCGAGCAACTTCTTCTTGCGCGTGATGTCGCCGCCGTAGCACTTGGCGAGCACGTTCTTGCGCACCGCCTTCACCGTCTCGCGCGCAATGATCGTCCCGCCAATCGCCGCCTGTATCGGCACTTCGAACATCTGGCGCGGGATCAGCTCTTTCAGTTTGGAGGCAAGGTTGCGTCCGGAGCCCTGCGCTCGATCGCGATGAATGATGGTGCTCAGAGCATCAACAGGCTCACCGTTCACCAAGATGTCGAGTTTCACCAGCGGCGCCACACGATACTCCGACTCAACGTAGTCAAGGGATGCATACCCCTGCGTGCGGCTCTTCAGCTGATCAAAGTAGTCAACGATCAGTTCGGCGAGTGGGATCTGGAAGCTCATCACCACACGCTTCTCATCGAGATACTCCATGCCGTCAAAGATGCCGCGCTTATCAGTGGAGAGGTCCATGATGGTGCCGATGTAGCTCGACGGCGTCACGATTGAGGCGTTCACCCACGGTTCGCGAATCTCATCGATGTGGTTTGGGCTCGGTAGTTGTGCTGGATTGTTGATCAGCAGCTCACCCTTTCCGTTGCTGAGGTGCACCTGGTACTTACAGGAGGGCGCCGAAGCGATCAGCTGAAGGTTGAACTCGCGCTCAAGGCGCTCCTGCACGATCTCCATGTGCAGCAGGCCGAGGAAGCCGCAGCGGAACCCGAAGCCGAGGGCCTGCGACACTTCGGGCTCGAAGTGCAGCGAAGCGTCGTTCAGCCGGAGCTTGCGCAGG
>JBBAWP010000013.1:17582-25446 GCA_040397155.1 Candidatus Limnocylindrus sp. | reverse complement strand
TGACGGTGGCAACTCCAAGACCGACATCCTCCTTGCAGATACAAGCGGAAAGCTTCTCGCTTGGGTGCGTGTCAGTGGCAGCAACCCGCAAGGGATCGGACTCCTCCCTGCGGCAGCGCTGCTCCGCTCTGGCATTGATGCGGCGCTAGCGCGTGCCAAGCGTGGCGGCGAGCGACCAGCCGCGGTTGCCCTCTGTATGGCGGGGATTGATACGCCGCGTGACGCGAAGGCGGTGCGCGGTGCGCTCGCTGGCCGAGGATCGGCGCGCATTGCGGATCACCTCTCTACGCGAAACGACTCCGAGGCTGGGCTGCGTGTGGCAACCAGCGACGGCGTTGGGATTGCGATTGTTGGCGGCGCCGGCGTGAATGCGATCGGCGTGAACGAGAAGGGGAAGACGGCGCGCTTCGCCGCACTCGGCGACATCTCTGGCGACTTTGGCGGCGGCGGTGGACTCAGCGTTGCGGCGCTCGGCGCAGCGGTACGCGCCTACGAAGGGCGTGGTCCACGAACAAGTCTCGGTCGCGCCATCTTGCGCACCACCGGCTTCCCATCACTCCGCGCGCTTCTTGACGCGGTGCTGGAGGATCGCGTCCCTCACGGTGGGATTGGTGCACTCGGACGCGTGCTCTTAGAAGAGTCAGAGCGCGGTGATCGAGTGGCGCGCGAGATTGAGACACTAATGATTGATCACGCCGTTGCCTACGCCGTTGCAGCGCAGCGCCGCGCCCCGTCGCGACGTAAGCGCATCCCAATCGTGCTGATCGGCAGCACGATCCTCTCGTCGCTCCCTGGGTATCGTTCTCGCCTCTACGCGGCGCTCATCGCCGCAATTCCAAACGCCGAGATGCGGCCGCTGCGCGAACCGCCAGCGCTTGGTGCGCTGCTCTATGCGCTCGACGAATCTGGAGCTGGTCCCACCGCGCGCGCACGCGCGGAAACTTCGCTGCGCGCAGCAATCAAAAAGGCGAAGCCCGTAAAGATCTAGCGCGGAGTAGCGCGACCTAGCGCGCGAAGCGCGGAAGGTTCGCCGCGTGTGCGGCTAGGAGCTCGCCGCCGATCACCTCTGCAACGTCGTGGTTCGGCACGAGCGGATTCAGCGCAAGTGCGTCGATCGCAGCCGCTCGGTCGCCAGAGAGCGCCGCTGTAACGGTGGCCTTACCGAAGGCGCCGAGCTTCAGGATGAGATCGCGGCGCGCACCACCGAGCGGCGCGATCGGGATCGGTCGCGCACCCGTTGCGTCAACCTCGCTGAGCACCTCAATCACCTGATCGTCTGGAAGATCGGGGATTGCGCCGTTATTGCGGACGTTGACAACGAGTCGGGCCGGCTTGGCGCCGGTGAGCGCTGCGATCAGATCAAGCGCCGCCGCAGAATAGAAGGCGCCACCGCGGGTCTCAAGGAGCTTCGGCTTCTCGGCAAGGTTAGGGTCCTTATACAGCTCAAGGAGCTGCGCTTCAATCTTTGCCACTTCAAGTCCGCGCGTCCCAGCGGCGCGCTGCTCAACGATTACCTTCTCCGGCTCTGCGTAGTAGCGCAGGTAGTAACTCGGAATGGCGCGCTCTTCACGCAGCTGCGCTTCGCTCCAGCCCGTCATCTCGGCGAGCTTCGCGCTCTCGGTTGCAATGAGGTCGGCGAGTTTCGGCTGACCATCCACACGAATCTCTCGATACCAGGCGCCGTGATTCAGTCCCGCCGATTCAATCTCTACGCGCTCTGGCGCAACGCCAAAGTGTTTCGCCGCATTGCGCTGCAGGCCAATCGCTGAATTGCAGAGACCAACCGCGCGATGTCCCGCGTCAATCAGCGCTTGGCTCACCATGGAGACAGGATTCGCGAAGTCGAGCAGCCACGCCTTCGGGCTGCTCTTCGCGAGCGCCTCGGCAATCTCGATCGTTGGTGGCACGGTGCGCAGCGCCTTCGCCCAACCGCCGGGACCAACCGTCTCTTGGCCGAGGACGCCGTGGGGGAGCGGAATTGATTCATCCTTCACGCGCGCCGCAGATCCGCCGATGCGGTACTGCACCAGGCAGGCGTCTGGACCGTCGAGCGCTTCGTCACGCGATGTGGTGAGTTTCAGTCGTCCGCTCCAGCCAGCCTTGTCGAGCATCCGCTTCGCTAGGCCGCCAAGGATCTCAAGGCGCGCAGGGTCAAGGTCCATCAAGACGAGTTCGTCCAGGGGGGTGCCGAGTCGTCCCTCGCCGATCCCCTCAATGAGCTCGGGGGTATAGGTGCTCCCCGCCCCAATAATGCTGACCCTCAAAGACCCCCCTCTACTGCGGTTCTGAGGCTGATTCTAGGCTCCCTCCACGCTCAGCCCCTCGCATAGGTTGCGCCCACCGCACCTCCCCCCCCCGCCCCCCCTTGTGAGGCGTATTCATACGCACAGCAGGCACCCCCCGTTGGGGGGCGCCCTCGCGAGCAGTAGGAGGGACTCATGAAGCAGAGGAAGTGGCGTCTCAGCGCGATTACCGCGGTGATGATGCTTATTGCCGTCGCATGCGGCGGCTCAACGCCAACTGAAGTGGTTCAGTTGCGCTGGTTTGTTGGCCTTGGAACGGGCGACAACGTAGAGACGCAGGTTCCCGTTCAGCAGGAGGTGGTCGACGCGTGGAACGCGGCGAATCCAAACATTCAGGTCACCCTTGAAGTGGTGCCGAATGCGGACGCCAAGAACACCTTGCTCACGCAGAATGCGGCAGGGAATCCGCCAGATGTTGTTGGGCCAGCCGGTGTCGCCGGCTCCAACGGCTTCTACGGCCAGTGGCTCGACCTGACACCGCTCATCGAAGAGTCGAACTATGACCTTGCGCAGTTCCCGGCGTCCGCCGTTGAGGCGTTCAACGTGGGCGGTCAGGGGCAGCTCGGACTCCCGTTTGCTCTGTTCCCATCGATGATGTTCTACCGCCCTTCGCTCTTTGAAGAGGCAGGGCTTGAACTTCCACCGACAACATATGGTGGAAAGTACACGCTCAACGGGGCAGAGGTTGACTGGAGCTGGGAGACGGTGCGCGAGGTCGGCAAGCTCTTGACAGTGGACAGCGCTGGCAAGAACGCGACCGAGGCCGGCTTTGATAAGAACAAGATCGTGCAGTATGGCTACGCACAGCCTTGGAACGGCGCACCTGAGTGGGGCAGCTGGTTCAAGCCAGGTCAGTTCCTCCAGGCGGACGGCAAGACACTTGCCGTTCCGGACGGCTGGATTGACGCATGGCAGTGGTACAACGATGCCGCGTTCAAGGACTACTTCATGCCGAACGCCGACACCGCCGCGCTCGAGGAGTGGGGTCAGGGGAATGCCTTTCCAACAGGGAAGATCGCGATGGGGCAGTCCTATACTTGGTATACGTGCTGCTTGGGCGAAGTTCTTGGTGAAGATTGGGACATTACCCCAACCCCTTCGTACAAGGGGACGATTTCAAACGACCTGAACGCAGATACGTTCCGCATCTCAGCAGGGAGCAAGCACCCGAAGGAGGCCTTCGAGTTCATGACGTACCTGCTCGGTGAAGCGTCGGCGAAACTAGTCGCAATCTATGGCGGAATGCCAGCACGCGAAGGCGACCAGGATGCATTCTTTGCAACCCTGGACGCGAAGTTCACGCAAGGCGTGAATTGGGACATTGCAAAGGCGAGCTACGCCAATGCATCAAGCCCAAGCGCTGAAGCGTACATCCCGAACTACCTGAAGGCTCGGGAGTACCTCTACAGTGACTTCACGCCAAAGCTGACAAAGGCAGCGATGAACGTGTCCGATTACGTGACGAACACGTTCCTCCCGGCCCTTCAAGCGATCGCGGACGAGGCGGAATAGTCACCGCAAGCCGTAACGCGATTTAGGAGTCACTCGGGGCGGGTGCGACGAGGTCGCATCCGCCCCAAAACTACCGTTAAGACGCAAGTGGCCAGCAAGAAAGAGGAGCGCGAGTGAGCATCTTCAGGAATAAGATGGAGCGACGAGAGGCTCAGTGGGGCCTTCTCTTTATCTCCCCATGGCTAATTGGGCTTGCTGTCTTCTACGCATTCCCGATCGTCGCGAGCCTTCTCCTCACCTTCTTCGACGCGTCGCTCACAGGAGCCGATCGAAAATTTGAGTTTGTTGGCCTTGACAACTGGATTCGATTTTTTGGCGATCCACAAGCTTGGAACTCACTTGCGGTCACCTTCCGATTTATGCTGATCGCGCTCCCAGTTGGAATCTTTGTGCCCTTGTCGGTCGCATTGATTCTGAACAGCAAGGCGCTAATGGCCCCAGGAACATTCCGTGTCCTCTGGTTCCTCCCCTACGTCATCCCGTTCGTTGCCGGAATCATTGGCTGGACTGGGGTGATGGGTCAGAACGGTCCACTTAACACCCTGATCTCCCTCTTCGGTGTGGAGGATCCGCCCCTCTGGGTGAATGACCCAACACTGATCTACCCCGCCCTCGTCCTGATAGGAATCTGGGGGATCGGTTCGGCAATCGTCATCTACCTCTCCGGCCTCGGCAGTGTGCCTACCGAACTCTATGAAGCGGCCACTGTCGACGGTGCTGGATGGTGGGCAAGCCTTCGCCACATCACGCTGCCGATGATCACGCCAGTGATCTTCTACTCGTTGATTCTCGGCGTGGCGGGGAGCCTGCAGTACTTCTTGGTGCCGCAAGTCCTCAACGGCGGGAATGGCACCCCAGAGGGGACAACGAGCTTCTTCAACATCTATCTCTTTAAGAACTTCTTCACGTACCAAGATCCTTCTTATGGAGCCACCCTTGCGTGGGTGCTCTTCATCATCACGCTCGGGCTCAGCCTGATTCTTTTCGGGACACAGAAGCGCTGGGTCTACTACGCAGGCGGCGATAAGTGAGCGCAGTTGATGGCCTGAGCGCTGAGGCGGCCGTCTCCGAACGCGCGGAGACAAAGCGGAGAATCTCTGCGCGTCGCCGGATCCTTGCGACGCTCATCGTGGCAATTCTCACCTTCCTCTTCTTCGCACCGCTCTTTAACTTGGCTTCCATCAGCCTGAAGGATCCAGACCAGGTCTACGCGGCCGGTTCGCCGCTCTACCCGGCACGCGCGAAGCAGGTGGAGGTCGACGGGAAGGATCGCCCAGTGGTGCGTGTGCCGCAAGACGACGGCAGCTTCAAGGAGTTAGTGCTCGTCAAGCCTGGTCGGCAGGAGAGCCTGCTCGCTGACCCTGCGGATGTGACGAAGACGATTCTCTGGCAGGGATCGTGGCGCACGCTGGAAAATGCGTGGGAGTTCTCGGCCACGTTCAACAACTTTGGGACCGTGTGGGAGATTCTCGACTACCCAACACTTTTAAGGAACACACTCATCATCGCGGTGGTTGGGACGATTGGCACCGTGGTGAGCTGCGTCCTCGTTGCGTATGGATTCTCGCGCTTACGCTTCCCTGGTCGCGGCAAGCTCTTTCAGGTCATGGTCGCCACGATCTTCATCCCCGGCACCGTAACGCTGATTCCGACCTACATGCTCTTCCTCAACCTCGGTTGGGTGAACACCTGGCTTCCCTTGCTCGTGCCAACCTTCCTTGCGAACGCCTTTGACGTCTTCTTGATTCGTCAATACATGATGACGATCCCGCGCGAGCATGATGAGGCGGCGCAGATCGAAGGTGCGAGCCCGTGGCAAACCTTGCGATATGTGATCATTCCGCAGTCACGACCTGTGATCATCGCCGTCACGATCTTCCACTTCGTCTACTCGTGGAATGACTATTTCGGACCGCTTATCTACCTTTCAACAAAACCAGAGCTGCAAACGCTCGGCATCGGGCTGTCTCGATTCTCCAGCCAGTATTCTGCGCGCGTTGGGTATCCAGAGGCGGCAACCCTGATGACGATCGCGATCCCAGTCATTCTCTTCATCCTCTTCCAGCGCTACTTCGTCCGCGGCGTGGTGGTAACAGGGGTCGACAAGTAACCTGACGCCACACGGCGCCAATCAAAATCTCAGCGTCAACTGGCGGAGACTAAGGCCTTTTTGATGTCGGCGGCCCAGATCTCATAGCCGGCGCGGCTCAGGTGGAGATAGTCGGGCATCAGTGCGCGAATCACGTTTCCTTCGGCGTCAAGAAACGACGCGCGGAGATCACGCACGATGAGCTTGCGCCGACGTGGGAGGCGCGCGAGGAGCGAGTCATTCGCCTTGTTGGTGATCTTGCGCATTACTGCGTCTGGTCGATGGCCACGCGGAAAGATCGGGTAGAGGATGATTGGCGCGTTTGGTGCTGCAGCGTCAAGGAGTTCAATGATGCGCAGCACACCATCGGCGATATGGACCGGGTTATCTCTACAGAGACCAGCGTTGTTTGTTCCGGCCATCAGGATAAAAGCGAGTGGGCTTAGGCTCGTTGGGAGCGCCCCGTTCATCATGCGCCAGATCATCTGCTCGGTGCGGTCGCCGCTTGTCCCAAGATTGACGGTGCGATACGGCTTCAAGAGTGAGGCGTGTCCTTCGGTCTGCCACGCCTGTGTGATGGAGTCGCCGACCAAGACGAGCGCGCCGCCGCCGCTGCGCGCCGATCGCTGTGCCGCAGTTACCTGCGCCGCATGACGGGCGAGCCGCCCCTCTGGGACGCCCATCTTTCCACGCGGAGCGGAGGGGGTTGTGGTGCGACCTTTTGGTCGTGCCGCCCGCGCGGGGCGCGGCACTAGGCGACCCAGAAGTCGCGGCTGAAGAGCATCAAGAGGAGCGCAAGAAGCAGCGTGCAGCCGAGGCTCCAGGCGCGGTCAAACCAGGGGCGGCGGCCGATGCCGGCGAGCCAGATCGGAAGTGCCGGAACGATCGCCATGTAGCGGATCGTGCTCTGGTGATCGCCACTGAGACCGCTCGCTGCTACAAGCGCCAGGCTAAATGCGGCGATCGCGATCTGCCGCTGTCGCAACAGCGCGAGTGAGGCAATCAACGCCAAGATGATAGAGATGCGATCGAGCGCATAGGTAACGAGCGCTTCGCGGCCCTGCTCAAAGGCGTACGCGGCACCCGTCACCCAGGAGGCGAGGCTGTTCGTGATAGAGAGGTATCCGCGACCGAAGTAGAAGTCCTGCAGGCGCGCCCACCCCTCACCGAGCGCAGAGGTGCGCCAGAGGAGATGCGCAACGATCGGCAGCGCGATAGCAAGAAGTGGTAGCACGGCGAAAAAGATTGGTTTGATGCTGCGATTACGTACGCCGCTCAGTGCTGAGCTGATCGCGGCACCGCCTCCGGCGTTCCACCAGATGATCGCGAGCGGAATTGCAGTCAGCACGCCGTGCGCGCGCGTCAGTGCCGCGGCAGCGGCGAGAGCGCCGGCGAAGAGCCAGCGGCCCCGCATGGCGAGCGCGATCGCGCCGAAGGCGAGACCGATGAAGAGCCCTTCGGTGTAGATCTGCGCAAAGAAGAGTGCGCCAGGGAAGATCAAGAGATAGGTTACGGCGCGCGTTGAGAAGCTCGTCGCCTCTTCGCCGTTATGATCCTCCTTTTTAAAGCGCCGTCGGATCAGGTCATCGAGTGCGAAGAGACCGGCAAGCGTGCCGAGCAACGTAATGATGAGCCCAGCGAGTGTTGCCGTTGCGATGGCATTGAGTCCGATGAGCGAGAGCGGTACCGCCACAGCGCTAATCAGTGCTGGGTAGAAGGGGAAGAAGGAGTAGTTTCGCGGGATCTCTTTGTTTGTGTCCGGATCTGTTGCGGTGCCAGCGATCGGATCGTCATAGCCGCCAACCGCGATCCCAAGGTAGTACTCGCTATCCCACGCCACCTGCTGATTCAAGAAGTCTTCGTTCAGGTAGTCCTTGAAGAGGTTGTTGCCGAGCTCTGTCTCCCACGAGCTCCACGAGACGGCGTAGTCAGGGCGCACCAGCCGGACGCGCTCGGCGCT
>JBBAWP010000013.1:0-17482 GCA_040397155.1 Candidatus Limnocylindrus sp. | reverse complement strand
GCGGTGGGGAAGAGTGTGGCGGTGCCGCGTTCACCGTAGAGGCGCAGGCTCGACTCAAGGCCATCTGCGAACGGCTGCCACCAGCCGGCCTCAACTTCGGACCAGCCACCAGACTCCCAGTCAATGCGAATTGAGGCGGTGTCTTCAACGTCGCCTTTGATGAAGCGCCGCGCGGTGCGCGCTGAGACGGCGATCGCCTTCGGCTCACCGAGGACGAAACGCAGTGTGTCGATCGCGTGGATCCCCATGTCGGCGACGGCGCCACCACCGGCAAGTCTCGCTTCGGTGAACCAGCCGCTCGGCCCCCAGCCAGTGTGGACGCCGCAGCCACGGCTTCGATACACCGCACCGATCGCCCCCGCCGCAACCTGATCGCGCAGCCAGGTCGCCTCTTGATCTACGCGCCACATGTGCGCCGTTGCCGCGTGGAGCTTGTTGGCGCGTGCACGATCAGCGAGTGCCGCTGCGTCGGCGTAGCTGGTGGTCATCGGCTTCTCGACGAGCAGGTGGACGCCAGCGTCAAGGAGTCGCAGCCCAACGGGGGCGTGCATCGTATTTGGCGTGCAGAGGATCGCAACGTCAAACTCGCCGCGCTTTGCCGCCGCAACGAGACCCTCCTCGCCGTCAAGCCACGGAACACTAGCTAGCCTCGCTAGTTCCGAAGCGCTCCCACTGCGTCCGGCGATCGCAACAAGCTCAGCGCCAGCGGTATCCGCTACGGCCTGTGCATGGATCTTGGCGATGTATCCACCCCCGTGGATCGCGAAGCGGATGTCGCTGCTCACTGCGTCGACCTCACGTGACGCTGTGGCTCAGCCGGCCGCCATTGTGGCGGCGACCTTCTTCAGTACGTCGGGATGGCGCTGCAACTTCAGCAAGGCTTCGACCGCCTGGTCAATCCCCTCCTTGCCGGCACGGAAGATGTTCTCGTCCAGGTAGATCTGCTCGTGCTTCGCGGCCCGATCAGCCACTGGTGTATGCCAACTCTTCGGATCCATCTGCTTCGCGTACTGCATCGGCACGGGCATGCGTGAGAGGTGCGGCTGGAAGAGCTCGTAGTCGCTCATCGACTCGTAACCGACCCAGCAGCCGATCCCCTCTGCATCAAGCGCCTCGCAGACAGCGGCGTTCCCCACGTTGCCGTAGGCCTCTGGATCAATCGCGATGATGAAGCGATAGAAGGAGAGGCGCGTGACGCGGTCAAAGACCTTCAGTGCACGGACGCCCTTCACCTTGGCGAGCTGCTCCTCCATGTAGCGGCCGTTCGCCTCACGCTCCGCACGCTGTGCTTCGAAACGATCCATCTGCGTGTTCAGGAGCGCCGCGTGGAGCTCACCGAGTCGGAAGTTTGCGCCGAAGGTGAACTCCTTGCCGGCCTCATCCTTTGCGCGACCGCAATCAATCAGCGAGTGTGCGCGTTGGGCCAGCGTTGCATCCTTCGTCAGGAGCGTGCCGCCTTCACCTGCGGTGAGGATCTTGGACGACTGGTGGCTGAATGAGCCAAAGTCGCCGATTAGGCCAACCCCTTGTCCACCCCACTCCTTCCCCTGGCTGTGCGCGCAGTCTTCAACAATGGCGAGTCCGTGCTTCTTGGCGATCGCCACGATCGCATCCATATCTGAGACAACCTGGCCGCAGTGCACTGGCATGATCGCCTTGGTGCGCGACGTGATCGCCGCCTCGACCGCCTTCGGGTCGATCGTCCACGCCTCGGGCTCAACGTCCACCACCACGGGGAGTGCGCCAGCGGCAATCGGCGCGTATCCGGTTGCGGCGAAGGTGAGCGCTGGGATGATCACCTCGTCGCCCCAGCCGATACCGAGCGCCTTGAGGGCTACCTCCATGGTTACCGTGCCGTTGACCATCAAAATGCCGTGCGCGCCGGACTTCCCACCGTTCTGGTACGCGGCGAAGGTTTCACAGAAACGCGCGTTGTACTTGCCCGGCTCTGGGTAGCCACCCCACACGCCGCTGCGGAGGACTTCGAGCATGATCGCCTCGTCTTTGGCATCGAAGTAAGGCCATGCGGGGAACTCCCCTGATCGAACCGGGGCTCCACCCGCAATCGCCAACTGCTCGCTCATCACCCCTCCTTCTTCTCTTCCGGAGACGCGTGCTGCGCCGCCGTGAAGTCCTAGCTCAGGATACCCTCCAGGAGTATCCGAATCACCGCCTGTTTCGCGGCATACGAGACGCAGCGATCATCGTCTGACACCCGCAATGCTGATGCCGCGCGCGATCACCCGCTGCGCGAGCGCGAAGATGACTAGGAGCGGAGCGAGGGCGATCACCGAACCGGCGAGCAGCAGGTGCCACTGGCGGGCGAACTTGTTCACGAACCCGGAGAGCCCAACGGGGAGCGTCATCGCGGAGGGGTCGGGGAGGTAGAGGAGCGGGCGGAGGAAGTCGTTCCACATGTAGATGAAGTGGAAGACGGCGACGATGGCGAGGGCGGGGGCGCACATCGGCAGGATGATTCGTACGAAGATATGCAGCTCGTTTGCGCCGTCAACGCGGGCCGCATCGATCATGTCGCGCGGCAGACCGAGCATGAACTGACGCAACAGAAAGATGTTGAATGCACCTCCTCCAAGGAACCACGGGAGGAGGATCGGCAGCGGCGTGTTGATCAGTCCGAGCTTCGCCCAGACGATGTACTCAGGGATGATCAACACCTGGTACGGGACGAGAATTGTGAGAAGCACCATCCCGAACGCAAGACGGCTTCCGCGCGCGTGCAACACCGCGAACCCGTACGCGCAGAAGGCCGAGGTGAGGGTGGCACCGAGGGTACCGACGATCGCGATGAAGGCAGAGTTGAAGAACCAGGTTGCGATCGGTGCTCGTCGGAACACTTCCGCGTAGTTCTCCCACTGCGGCTCCGCTGGGAAGAGGTTGAAAGTGCCGGTTGCGATCTCCGCTGGCGTCTTCAGTGACGTGCCGAGCTGCCAGACGAAGGGGAGCAGGAAGAGGAGCGAGAAGAGGGTGAGCGCGGCATAGATCGCGACCCGACGTGGCGAGATCATTGGGATCGTCCGTGCGCGACTAGTTGTCATAGAAGACCCATCGCTTTGAGAGCTTAAAGTTCACGATCGTAAGCAGGACGACGACCGCGGTGAGCAGCCAGGCCACAGCCGATCCGAACCCGAAGTCGAGGTTTCGAATCAGCAGCCGATAGATCAAGAGCGCGACCGACATTGATTCGTTTGCCGGCCCGCCCCCGCCGCTTGAGACGACGTAGGTTTCGGTGAAGAGCGAGAGGCCGCCGATCAGCCCGATCACAAGGTTGAAGAAGAGGGTGGGCGAGAGTAGTGGCAGCGTGATCGAGAAGAAGCGTCGGAAGCGTCCAGCGCCGTCACACTCACACGCCTCCAGAATGTCCTTGGAGATCTGCTGGAGTCCCGCAAGAAAGATCAGTGTCATCCCGCCAGTACCGGCCCAGATCAGCATGAAGATAATCCCCCAGCGCACCGACTCTGGTTCGTTGAACCAGGCAGGGCCTGCGACGCCGACTACGTCGAGCGCCTTGTTGACGAGGCCCTCGGAGCCGAGGATCCAGCGCCAGAGGGCGGCGGTGGCGACACCCGCGACGACGGTGGGGAGGTAGAAGGCCATGCGGAAGAGCGCCATCCCCTTCACCTTCTGGTTGAGGAGCATTGCAAACGTCAGTCCAATGATCAGCTGTATTGGGACGGCGATGACCGTGATCATCACCGTGTTGCTGAACGCCTTCAGTACGATCTTCCCCTTTCCGTCGAGATCGGCAAGGTCCGCGTAGTTGTCGAAACCAACAAGGGTGGGCGTTCCGCGGAGATTCCAATCCATGAACGAGAGTGCAAATGACGCGATCAGCGGCGCGAAGGCGAAGAGTAGAAATCCGGCGAGGAACGGAGCAATGAAGAACCAGAACCAGCGCTCTTCGACGCGCTGGAGCATGGGGAGCGGAGCGAAGAGGGAGCGGAACCGGCTAAGCCGGCCCGCCCCCTCATCAACCCGTTGCATTACGCGTGTCGCTCAGCTGTTTAGGCAGTGCGACGTCTTGATCACTGGAGCGGTGCCGCGGCGGTTGATTGCTCAACCAGCGCGTCGAGATGCTCCTGCCAGTCGTACTGTTTTGTCGCAGTGAACGCCTCTTCAAATCCGGCACTCACAACGTCCCAGAAGCCGGCCGACCACTCGCCCTTGATCGGCTCCAGCGCAATGTGCGCATTCCCGATCTTGGTGATCTCGCACTTGCTGAGCGGCAGCTGATCTGACACACAGTAGACATCATCGAGCACAACGGAGATCGGCGAGCTGTTGTAGCCCGCGATTGCGTCACGCTTCTGACCCTCGATATCCGTGAGGAACTTCACGTACTCCCAGGCCCACGCCTTGTTTTGGGAGCTGGCTGACACACCGAACCCGGATGCGGCGCCTTGGATCTTGCCGTTCCCCTCAACTGGGACCGAGACCGCATCCCACTCGAATGCGCCCGCGGAGTTCGCAATGATCGCAGGGGCCTCCCAGGTCCCGGAGATCAACATCGCCACGTTGCCCGCAGAGAAGTTCTGCTCGCCTGCGGAATCCGCGTCCGAGAGACCGCCGAACTTCGCGCCAGGCTCCCAGTTCATCACAGCTTCTCGGCTCAAGTCGTCAAGAGTTTTGAGCGCTTCTGCACAGCCCGCGCCGTTGTAGGTGTACTCCGTTGCGGCTGAGTCATCGTTGCTGAGCTCACATCCGTACATGCGCATCCATGCGACGTACTGTTCGGTCCAAGCCAACGAGACGCCAAAGCGCTTTTTTGACTTGTCCGTGGTTTTGCGCGCGGCATCTACGAACTCGGCGATCGTCCAATCGCTCGTTGGTTCAGCGACGCCTGCCGCCTTGAAGATGTCCTTGTTGTAGTAGACGAAGTTAAATGGCAGCACGCTGTTCGGCATCACCATCTGTGAGCCGTCAAGCTGGAACGACTTCAAGAGCGCCTCTGGATAAGGGCTCAAGTCGTACCCGTCTGCCTGGATGAAGCTATCAAGCGGTTCGAATGCGCCGGCAACTGCAAACTGCGTGAAGCCGGTGTCGGTATCCGTCCAGATCACGTCACCCGCAGTCCCCGCTACGACCTGTGGAAGCAGGGCATCGATGTACTCGCTGCTCTGCACGATCTCGATCGTGACATTCGGGTGCAGGGCGGTGAAATCGGCCCCCTGTGCCTGTCGATACTCAAGTTCCGCCTGTCCACCCGCGTTGTAGATCTGGACGGTGAGCGTCACTGGATCGGTGGTGAGCCCTCCAGCAGGGCTCTCGGAACTTTCAGAGCCGCCGCAGGCGGCTGCGATCAACCCGACGACCAACGCAACTGCGGTGGTGCGTCGCCATGAAGACTGTGCCATTGACCCCTCCTCCTCGCACTGGCCCAAAGGGCATTCGCCCAGGGTGGCACAAGGCTTCCACAGGTCACTACGGTGCAGCGCCCCTGTTTCACGCTACGCGCAGACGGGTGCGTCTATCCTGATCCGATGAACTCCGCCTCAAACGCGCCGCTGAATCATATAGATAGCGTGAGCAACCCCCTCATCAAGGAGTTGCGAGAACTCCGCACGCCGAAGGGGCGCAAGGAGCAGCGCCGCTTTATTGCGGAAGGGGAGCGGACGCTCGTGGAGGCGGCTCGCGCTGGGTGGCGCGCCAGCATCCTGCTCATTGGGCCAGAGGGTGAAGGGACCAAGCTCACCGCGGAGCGTGTGATCCGCGTTTCGAATGACGTCCTCGCAAAGGTGACCGGTCGTGAGAACCCACAGCCGCTTCTTGGTGTATTCGCTGAGCCTGCGTACGAGACGCAAGGGATACAGCAGATTGATCCGTCGGCCGCGACACGATGGCTGATGCTCGAAGGCCCGCGTGACCCAGGAAACCTTGGCAGCTGCATCCGAAGCGCCGACGCGGTGGCGGCGGGCGGCGTCATCTTGGTTGGCGATACGTGCGATCCGTACAGCGTGGAGTGCGTTCGCGCCACGATGGGTTCAATCTTTGCGGTTCCAATCTTTCGCGTGAGCGACACAGACGCGCGTGAGCTACTGGCGCGCTGGCCCGGGGAAAGCGTAGCGACGGCGGGCGATGCTCCGTCGGACTATGCCGCGGTGGCGTACCGCGCCCCCGCAATGATTGTCGTTGGCACTGAAGCGGAAGGACTCTCACCAGCGCTACGTGCGGCGTGTCGTGTGGCGGTGAGTATTCCAATGCTTGGTCGCGCCGAGAGCCTTAACCTTGGCGTCGCCGCGGCGATCACGCTGTACGCCGCCGAACGCGCGCAGCGATAAGGAGAGCGCCATGCCACGAAGTGAACGAGCCGCAGACCTTGGGATCACGATCGGTCGCTTTCCGCACGGTCCGCGCAACGCGATCAGCGATGTCAGCGGCGTGCGCGTTGCTACAGAGACGCTGATTGCGGGCGATGGTGAGCTGCTGCGCGGGAGAGGACCGATTCGAACGGGCGTAACTGCAATTCTGCCGCAGGCACTGGAGTCAATGGGGCATCCGCTCTTCGCTGGAACACATCGGCTGAATGGGAACGGGGAGATGACGGGCCTTGAGTGGATTCGTGAATCAGGGTTTCTCACAACACCGATCTGCATCACCAATACGCACTCGGTTGGCGTGGTGCACGACGAGATGATTCGCTGGTCGCTCGACAACGTCCGTGGAGCGCCTGCCTGGAGTCTCCCAGTGGTTGGTGAGACATTTGACGGCGTCCTGAACGACATCAACGGATTTCACATCACTGCGGCGCATGCACGCGCCGCACTTGATGCTGCCGCCGCACTCCCTGTCGGCGCACCAGTGCCGCGTGGCAATCAAGGTGGTGGCACGGGGATGATCTGTCACGGGTTCAAGGGTGGCAACGGCACCTCAAGTCGCACCCTTCCTGCAGAACTCGGCGGATACACCGTCGGCGTGTTCGTGCAGGCGAACCATGGTCGTCGCCATCGACTCACCATTGCAGGACGCGTACTCGGCGCCGAAGGGGGCGTGCTCGACACCGCCAAGTACCCGCTCCCGTGGAAGGTCGCGCCACCAGTCGTGCCAACAGAGACGCCGCCAGCGTCGGCACCTGACGATCCGCGCGGCGGCGCAGGCTCCATCATCGTGATCGTGGCCACGGATGCACCACTACTTCCGATGCAGCTTGACCGCCTCGCGCAGCGCGCCGTGATGGGGATCGCGCGTGTTGGTGGTGTGGGAGAACACTCATCGGGTGATCTGGTCCTGAGCTTCTCAACGGCGAACGCGAACCTGCCTCCGGAAGATCTGGAGCCCGTCGCCCCCTTTCACCAGAGCGTAGAGATGCTGATCAATGCGCACATCTCACCACTCTTTGAGGCAACAGCGGACGCTACGGAAGAGGCGATTTTGGATGCGATGATCGCGGCAGAGAGCATGGTTGGCGTGAACAGCGCCGAAGCGATCGCACTCCCTCTAGATGTGGTCCGGAGTGCGCTAGCCTGATCCAATGAACCTTCCGCCACTCGGCAGTCCGCGCGCATGGCCACCGATCGTCCAGGCGCTCGCATGGGCGGCGCTCGCGAGTGCCGCGGTGCTCCTTATTGGCGCAGGGCTGGCGCAGATCGCCGCGCTCGTGAGCGCGCAGAGCGCCCTGATCGCCGCCCTGATCGCGGGCTGGCTCCTTGCAACCCTTGCCGACGCACCGATTGACGCGTTGGCGCGTCGCGGGATGGCTCGACGTCGAGCCGTGGTCCTGGTCTGGGTGCTCGGTGCAATCCCTGTGCTCGTGATCATCGCGGAGCTCGTCTTTGCCCTGGCGGCCTCACTGAGTGTGGTTGTGTCAGCTGCGCCACCAACGAGTGCGGAGATCGGGCAACTGATCGCTCGTCCAAGTGAGCTCCTTCGTTCGCTCGGCATTCAGATTGATCTTATTCCGATTGCAACGGAGGCCCTTACCCTCATCCGTAGTGCGGCGGGCGAAGTGCAGGCGAACATTGCGAATATCGCCGCGGGCGCAGTGGCGGCACTCGGGCCAGTCATCCTTGCGATTGGACTCGGTGTGATCCTCTCGGCAAACCCTGACTACATCAGCGTGCTGAACATCTTCCTGCCGCGATCAAGCGGCGCATCGATTCATCGATCGCGACAGGTGCTCGAGTCAATCCTTGCGCGCTTCATTGGACGCCACCTGCTGCTCGGACTGACCTTCGGTCTCACCGCGGGTCTTGGGGCGTCGCTCGCGGGCGCCGATGCGGTGTTGGCGGGCACGCTCGGCGGTCTCGTCATGGCGATCCCAACGATTGGCCAGGGCGCGGCCGTGGTTCCGCCACTCCTCCTCGCACTACTGAGCGCCGGTGACCAGACGCTGATTGGCGTGATCGTCATTGTGGTCAGCTGGCTCCTTGTGGCAACACAACTCGCACCAAAACTTCTCAACGGGGTGCTCCGACTCTCCGGTGCAACGGTCTTCATCGCTGGTACAGCAGGCGGTTTGGTGGCGGGAATCCCTGGCGCGATCTTCGCCCTCCCGGTTGTTGCGGCGGTGGCGGCACTGCGCCGACCTGAGACAACGCGCAGCGCGAAGGGTCGAGCGCGTCGACGAACGTGATCGCAGCCACTCGGTGGCGTGGGCCATTTCGCCATCGCAACTACCGACTCTTCTGGGGTGGTCAACTCATCTCGCTCGCTGGCACATGGATGCAATCGATCGCCCAGGCGTGGCTGATCACTGAGCTCACGCCAGACCCGGTCTGGCTCGGTGTTGTTGCCGCGGCACAGTTCACCCCCGTCCTCATCTTCGGGCTCTTCGGCGGCGTTCTCGCAGACGTGCTGCCGAAGCGGCAGGCGCTGATTGGCACGCAGGCCGCGCTGATGATCCTGGCGCTGCTTCAGGCGCTCCTGGTCGCGTTCGGCGTGATGTCGATCCCCCTCTTGATCGTCCTCGCAGTGGCCCTTGGCACCGTCAATGCGGTCGATATGCCGATTCGACAGTCGTTCTTCTCTGAGATGGTTCCACGCGAAGAGGTGGGGCGTGCCGTTGCCTTCAACTCTGCGATGTTCAATGGCGCGCGCGTGATTGGCCCTGCAATCGGCGGCGTCTTGATCAGTGTGATCGGCGTAGCGGGATGTTTTGCGGTGAACGGTGCGAGCTTCCTCGCCACGCTCCTTGCGCTCCTCCTGATGCGGGAGGTGGAGCTGCATGCTGCACCTCGCGGTGCACGCCCACGCAGTGTTGAGGCGGTGAAGACGAGCTTGATGGAGGGACTGCGCTACGTGCAGCGCACTCCGATCGTGGCGCTCTGCGTATTTGTGATCGGCGTGATCTCAGGTGTGGCAATGAACTTCAACGTCATCATTCCGCCGCTCTCGCGTGTGGTGCTGCAGATCGGCGCTGCGGGCCTCGGAGGGTTGATGGCGGCGATTGGACTCGGATCGCTCCTTGGCGCGCTGACGGTTGCCGCACTTCGAGAGCCGCGGAGAGAGTTGATTGTGATCGGCGGCGCACTTCTCGGCGTGTTTAGCGTGGCGGCGGGAGCCGCCGCGGGGAGTGGTCTCGCCGATGCGGTCCCGCTAACGGGCCTCGCACTCTTCGGCGCCGGGTTCGGCGCGATCTCCATGGCGGCGACCGCGAACGCGGCTATTCAGACCACAACCCCAGCGCCGCTTCGCGGGAGGGTGATGAGTGTCTACACCACCGTTTTTGCAGGGTCTACGCCGATCGGCGGGCTAGCGACTGGTGCCGCCGTCTCACTCCTTGGTGCGAGTGGGGCGCTTGCGCTCGCCGGCCTCCTCGCCGTCCTTGCGGCAGGCTTTGCGACGCTCTACTGGCGCTCGCTCCTTCGCTGAGCGGGGAACCCTTCGCTCAAAATGAGCGCCGCCGCTCGCGCAGGCGCGCCGTCAAGTTCAGCTCGGGGTCCGAGATAACGCTCGGCAAACGCGTGATATCGCTCACGCGCTGCGGCACCGCCGTGTGTCTCACTGGCAGTAAGGAGCGCGGCAACATCGGCGGCACTACTCACACGCTGACCGATCCCGTCGCTCGCTGAGAGATCGGCGAAGAGACCAGGGTCCTGCGAGTACTCCGCGATGTCGTCAATGGCGAGAAGGAGTGGCCGAGCCATCAGCGACCAGAGGAATACCGACGATGAGTAGTCGGTGAAGAGGGCATCTGCAACGGGGAAGAGATCTTCAACGGGCGTCCTGCGATCAACGATGAGGCATGACGGGTGCGTTGCGGTGTCCGTGATCGGTACCAGCGGGTGTGCCTTGATCAGAACGATCCAGTCGGGCGGCAGTGCGGCGGCGATCACATCTGGAGAGATTGCAAGTGCGGATCGTCGACTGACACCCCGACCGCGGAATGTTGGTGCGTACAAGAGCACGCGTCGTCCTTTTATAGACGGATACTGCTCGCGAAGCGTGTTGGCCCGCGCGTCGACGTGTGCTTCGCTCGCGAGCCATGCGCCATGGAGAGGACCCACGGCATACACGCGCTCCACTGGTAGCTGGAAGGCCTCGGAGTATGCAGGCCGGACCTCTTCCGAAGAGACGAGCGCGGCGTCGTACCCGCGATGAATGAGCGCTCGCAACGCGCCGTCGGCGAGGGCGCTTGCACCGCGCGCCGCGTGACCGAATCGCTTGTACGCCCCCTCTGCATGCCAGACCTGGACCACGCGACTGCCGCTCCTTCGCGCGGTGATGTGCACGGGGAGCCACGCGTTATCAATGATCGTGATCTTCGCGCGATGGAGCGCCCACGTTGCTCCAATGAGGTGAAGGAGGTATCGGACTTTCGAGGTGATTCCGTAGCCGTATGGCGCAAGGGCAACGCGCTGTGCGCGTTCAGGTGCGGTCTCCCGGATCGCCGTTGAGAGTGCGGCGAGTTGTGGCCCGAGCACGTGATCGCGTGAGGAGGCGAAGAGGACCTCGTTTTTGAGGGCGAAGCGCTGCGCCACGAAGGCAACAAGGCCGAGAACGAGTCGCGTGAGCGTGAGTTCAAGTTGATTCACCCTCGCATCCTATACTCCCGCCATGTCGAACTCCCTCAGCTCGCGCCTGCGCCGCATCCTGCCACTGCGCACGATCGTCCGAGTGCTCGCCGCGCGAGCGGGCGCCGCCGCAGCACGACTCCGACCAATCCAGGAGCGCGTCTACATCGCCGCGAATCGCGATGGTGAGTTGCGAGGGAACCTCGCGGAGATTCATCGCGTGCTGACCGGCCTCACCCCGGCGCCGAGCATCCTGTGTGAGACGGGAAGCGAGAGTGAACGTCGAGGTGGACTCCCGATTCTCGGACTGGTGTCAGCGGTCGCGCGCATCTTCTTGCGTTCGTATCGTGTCGCGTCTTCACGAGTAGTCTTCGTGGACGACTACTTCTTCCCGATTTATCCTGTGAAGAAGCGTCCTGGCGTAACGATTGTGCAGGTCTGGCACGCCTGCGGCGCATTTAAGCGCTTCGGTCGCGCCACCCTGGAAGCTGAGTGGGGTGCTGATCAGATCTTTCTGAAGTGGGTGCCGATCCACTCCAACTACGACCTCACGCTTGTTTCGTCCGCCTCGATTGCGCCGATCTATGCGGAGGCGTTCGGGCAGTCGCTGGAAACGATCAGTGCGGCGTTTGGGATTCCACGGACCGATGCGCTCCTCCCTTCGCCGCGACGAGACGCGGACGAGCGCGCGGTGCGCGAGCGACTCGGGCTTCGCGACGGGAGAACGACAATTCTCTACGCGCCGACCTTCCGTGGTGCGGATCTCAAGGGAGCGGCAGCACCAGAGCTGCTCGATATCGCCGCGCTGTATCGGGCGCTCGGCAGCGAGTACCGTCTGATCGTGCGCCTCCACCCGTTTGTGAAGTCCGCAATGCGTATTCCGCCTGAGGTTGGTGACTTTGTTGTGGATGCGTCGGCCGAGCCAGACGTGAATGAGGTGATGCTTGCTGGCGACATTCTGGTGAGCGATTACTCCAGCATCATCTTTGAGTACGCACTACTCAATCGACCGATGGCCTTCCTCGCCCCAGACCTTGCGGCGTATGAGCGCGAGCGCGGTTTCTTCTTTGACTATCGCACTGGCGTCCCAGGACCGGTGATGGAGGAGACCGAGCAGCTCGCGCGCTGGATTCAGGCGAAGCAGTTTGATCTTCAGCGGGTGCGCGCCTTTGCCGCCACCTCCTTTGACGTGATGGATGGACGCGCAACAGAGCGGTTCGTGTCCGACGTTGCCCTCCCCGCCCTCCGCGGCGAGCCGATCCGCATCCCACCAGCCGCAACTCGCCAGTAAGAGCGGGTCCCCTACGCGCGGGGGTATGCTGCTCGGCGTGAAGCAGTTTGGAATCATCCTCGCAGGCGGCTCTGGTCAGCGATTCGGTGACCAGATTCCGAAGCAGTTCATTCGCCTCGCAGGGGAGAGCGTCCTGCGGCGAAGCGTGGTGGCGCTCGCCTCTGGCGGGCCGTTCGATCAGATCGTTGTTGCCGCCAACCCCGACTGGTTGCAGGAGACGAAAGACGGCCTCAAGGGTCTTGAGGGAATCAACGTCTCCGTGGTCCCTGGCGGGAGCAGTCGCAACGAATCCACCCGCGCCGCACTTGACGCGCTCAACGCGGCCGACGGCGACATCGTTCTAATCCACGACGCGGTGCGCCCCCTCCTTTCGCGCGAGGTTGTAGAGCGCGTGATCGCGCCACTTGTTGCTGGCCGCGCGGATGCCGTGGATACCACCATCCCCACGCCAGACACGCTCGTCATTGTTGATGGTGAGAAGATCACCGATATTCCGAACCGCAGCCTCTACCGACGCGGCCAGACACCACAGGGGTTCATTGTTGGGATTCTCCGAACGGCGTACGCGAAGGCGCCGGAGGGCTCACAGGCGACCGACGATTGCACCCTCGTCCTGCGCAATGTTCCGGGCGCGCGCCTCCTGCATGTTGATGGCGCCGAAGAGAACATCAAGATCACGACGCGGATTGACCACGTGCTCGCCGATCGCCTCATTCAGCTGCAGTCCATTCCGCCAGAAAAGGCAACCAGCCCCGAAGGGAACCAGAAGTACTGGAGCGGGCGACGGGTCGCGGTAATAGGCGGGACGTCTGGGATTGGCGCGGCGATCGCCGCGGAGCTCACAGGAGTTGGCGCGCGCGTGTACGCGGTAGGGAGGAGTAGCGACGCCGATGTCACCACCGCGAGCGGAGCCGAAGCGGCACTCACCTCAGCTGCGGGAAACCTTGGCGGCATTGACGATCTGATCGTCACCGCAGGCGTCCTCCATAAGGGTGACCTCGCCAGCCAAGAGGCGAGCGTTATTGAAGAGACGTTGGCGGTGAATCTTGCGGCGAGTGTCTATCTGGCCCGCGCCGCACATGCGCACCTCACGGCGAGCCGCGGTTCACTCACGCTCTTCACCTCAAGCTCGTTCACGAAAGGACGAGCGGAGTATGCGGTCTACAGTGCAACGAAGGCGGCGATCGTCAACTTGACGCAAGCGCTGGCGGACGAGTGGATTGGCGCATCAATTCGCGTCAATGCGGTTGCGCCAGAGCGGGCGAACACGCCAATGCGCCAGACCGCATTTCCGAACGAAGATCACGCAGCACTCTTGACCCCTGAGGAGGTGGCCGCTGCCACACTTCGACTTGTCGCCTCCGGCCTTACCGGCCAGGTCCTCGACGTCCGCCGCTGATTGATCTGACGCGACGCAAGAACTCTTTCGTGCGCGGGTCGCGTGGTGAACCGAAGATGCGCTTCGGCGAACCCTCTTCAACGAGGCGACCACCCTCCAGATAGCAGATGCGATCCGCAACATCGGCGGCGAACGCCATCTCATGCGTTGCGATCAACATCGTCATGCCACTCTCCGCGAGTGAGCGAAGTGTTTCGAGCACTTCAGCAACCAGTACCGGGTCGAGTGCGCTCGTGATCTCGTCAAGGAGGAGCACCTTCGGCTCCGTCGCAAGCGCACGAGCAATGGCGACGCGTTGCTGCTGACCGCCAGAGAGCTTATCTGGATACTCGCGTGCCTTCTCTGCAAGGCCGAGTGACTTGAGCAGCTCCTTTGCGCGACGCTCGGCGGCACGTGGAGTCAGACCGAGGGCAACGCGCGGTGCAAGCGCAACATTCTCTAGAACCGTCAGGTGCGGAAAGAGATTGAACCCCTGGAAGACAATGCCAAGCTTCCGTCGCGTTTCATCCGCGTTGCGGTCCTCAAAGGCAACGCGTGCACCATCAAGGTGGATGCTGCCAGCGTCGATCGGCTCAAGGAGATCTGCGCAGCGCAAGAGCGTTGACTTTCCAGATCCGGAAGCGCCGATCAGGCAGACCACTTCGTGCTCGGCAAGGCTGAGGTTGATCCCATCCAGCACAAGTCGGCCGTCGTAGCGCTTCTTTAGCCCCTTGACCTCAATGACCGGAGCTGGCTTTGGAGCGGCCATCAGCGGGTTCCTCCCAACTGCGCGTTGCGGTCCTTTGCGGCGAGTCGGTCAACGAGGCGTGTCATTGGGATGGTGATGATCAGGAAGATGAGCGCCGTGGTCATCAGCGGGGTGAAGTTGAAGCTTGCCGCCTTTAAGATCTGCGCCTGCTTGAAGGTCTCCACGACGCCGAGAATGGAGACGAGCGCCGTGTCTTTTTGCAGGCCAATGAAGTCATTGAGGAGTGGCGGGATCACGCGTCGGAAGGCCTGCGGGACCACCACATACCGAAGCGCCTGGAAACGCGTGAGGCCGAGCGCGCGGGCGGCGCGCTCTTGTGACGGATGGATTGACTCAATGCCGGCACGGTAGACCTCGCTGACGTACGCCGAGTAGATCAGTACGAGCGTGACGAGCGCCCAGAAGAAGGGCTCTTTCGGCACCCCATCTAACTGAAGCGCGGGAACGCCAAAACCGAGCACGTAGATGATGAGGATGCTCGGCACGCCGCGGAAGAAGTCCACAAAGATGGTGGCAAAGATGCGCAGTGGTGCGAGTGCTGGGGCTGTAATGGAGCGCGCGAGTGCGATCAGCAGACCGATCGGGAGGATGAGTAGCTCGGCGATGATGAAGAGTCGCACGTTGATGGTGAACGCCTCAGCGACCGCGGGGAGCGAGGTGGAGAAGTAGCGCCCGTTAAAGAAGGCCTTCTGGACTTCGGGCCAGGCTGGGGATGATCCAACGGTGTACGCGACCAGTGCCGCGACGATGAGGGTGCTAAAGGTGGCGACGAGGAGACCCTTGCGGGCAGGCCCCGTCGCCACCTTCGAGCGACTGATGCTTACTCGATGATTGGCGCGCTGCCGGAGCCACCGATCCACTCGAGCAGAAGTGCGTCAAGTGTGCCGTCAGCCTTCAACGCGTCAATCGCAGTGTTCACGCAGCCAGTAAGCGGCGAGTCTTTCTGAAGGACAACGCCGAACTGCTCACTTGTTGAGCCTGTTCCTGGAAGCTGCCCAACAATGATGCCACCGTCGAGTTCAGCGTCGCGCATGTAGAAGAGCGACGGCACATCAGTGACCACTCCGTCAATCTGTCCACTCTGCAGCTGCTCAAAGGCATCCGCCATGGTGTCAAAGACCGCAATCTCAGTATTTGGGCTGATAACGTTGACAATCGCGTCGTAACTCGTGGTTCCAATCTGCGTACCGATGATCGCATCTTTGAGGTCTGCGATGCTCGTAGCGCCCGCGATCGGACTACCTTCGATGGTGATCACGCCCTGAGCCACGTCGTAGTACCCATGGCTGAAGTCCACTGCCTCGGCTCGTTCTGCCTTGATCGAGACTTGGTTCAGAAGAATGTCAAAGCTTTTGTCACCAGGCGCAATCGCAAGGTCGAATGGGGTATATGCCCATGTGACCTTGTCTTCTGCGAAGCCGAGCTGTGCGGCGATCGCGTATGCAACCGCACCTTCGTAACCTTCGCCGTTGGCCGGGTCATTATTGTAGTCACCTGACCATTCTGTCGTCCCATCGTTCCCCCCTTGGAACCATGGACTGTAGGCAGGGTTGTCCGTTCCGATCGTCAGTACGCCAGCCGTCTTGAGCGCAAGGCTCTCAGGGGCGCACGACGTGTCTGCAGATGCCGATGGAGAAACTGATGCGGTGCTGCCGCCACAAGCGGCAGCGAACATAGCAACCATCATCAAGACAACTGCCATACGTGCAGGTTGTCCGATTACGGTGCGAGCGTTTCCTCTGCTCATTGTTCCTACCTCCTGTTGCAGCCGCTAATGACGTCAGCGCGACAGATCGTCACGTTAGACGGCGGGGCAAGGGTTGATGCGCGGCGCACCAGCCAGGAAGTTCCCCGCGCACGGAGGATAGCAGGGAGAGGTGCGCGCTAGGCGCGCGTGATCACGACAGGGGTGCGCCGGGTCGCTTTATACCGCTCTGCGGCGCTGCCGCGATTGATGGCGAGCGCAAGGCGACCCGCCGAGTCGATGTAGCAGAGCGGCGCACCTTCAGGGACATCGCCAAAGCGGTTCGCCCAGACCGTACTGATCGTCTGGTCGCCGATGGTGATGGTGAGCGGGAGCCCTGGTTCAAGAGTTCCGAGGGCGGCGCTGATGTCACTGCGATCACCGGCCAAGACGAGCGTCCCGAAGCCATCCACGATCCGAACCACCGTGTGTAGCTCGTCGCCTTTCACCTCCAGTGGAAGGGCGGCGGCGGGGACGAGGAGTGACGCATCCAGGGGAGACCCGAGATCGCCGAAGCTGACACCCGCGGCGAGGTGCGCCGCAACCGGAGCAAAGAGATCACGGCCGTGGAAGGTGTGGCTGCGGCTCGGTCCCCACCAGCGCTCATCATCAAGGACCACCACGGCGGCAACGCCACCTAGTGCTTTTGCGGCGGGGAGGAGAAGCCCGTTGTCTGGACCAATCAAAACGTCACCGCGGACACAACGAATGGCGATCGGTCGACGCTGCGTCCCAACGCCAGGATCAACCACGGCGACATGCGCGCCAACGGGAAGGTGAACGAGTGACTCAACGAGCGCTTCAGCGCCCGCCTCGACGTCATATGGTGGGATCGCGTGCGTGAGGTCGAGCGTCCGCGCGTCGGGTGTCATCGCCAAGACAACACCGGAGAGGACGCCAGCAGAGGGATCGCGCAGCCCGAAGTCAGTCATAAAGGTGACCAGGCGGAGATCGCCCAGCATCGGACCGAGCGGATCTAAACCAGACACGGCACGGGCAGAGGACGATTCACGCATACGCGGAATACTACCCCAGCGCTGTACGTAAAGAGCTCACCGACTAGTTGGGGATCTCCCTCCCAATGAATCGCTGGACCGCCAGATACGTGGTCACGTGGAGGATCGAGTATGCGATCCCGAATCCACCGCGGAACTCGTTGTACGTGGTGTCAGCCGGGTTGAATGGAGAGATCGGAAGATTTCCAGCCCCAAGCGCAAGTGGCGAGATAAACGAGAGCAGCAGGATCGCGAGCGAGATCCCAGCCCAGCGCTTGCGCGCACCAGCGGCGGTGAATCGACTCGCCACGATCGCTGCGGCCGCAGTTGCACCAAAT
>JBBAWP010000012.1:20857-27474 GCA_040397155.1 Candidatus Limnocylindrus sp. | reverse complement strand
CCGTTGGCGCGTGGCCAAGCGGTAAGGCACCTGCCTCTGGAGCAGGGGATCCTAGGTTCGAATCCTAGCGCGCCAGCCAACCTCTCTGATCAATTTCTGTGCGCTATTTCAGTGCGGCGAGCCACTCCTGCATCGCTTGAGTGAAGCCTTCAGGGTCCTCTTCAAATGGCACATGGCCGAGCCCCGGCAGCACCACGTAGGTGGCAGCGGGGAGCGCGTCGCGCAGCGATTCACCCGCGGAGAGTGGCACCCAACTGTCGTCAGCCCCCCAGAGAATCAGCGTGGGGATCGGCGCGCCAGCGCGCGACACAATCTCCGCGATTGGTTGAGTGAGCGCGTTCTTGCTCCCGTCCCTCAATACGCCGAGCAGCGCGGCATCCCACTCTGGGAGTCGTGACGCGGCGGCGTATCCGCGGATCATCTCTGGCGTTGCGGCGGATTTCACGGCGAACGCAGAGCGGAGCAGTTCGCCGAACGTTGCCTCTGTGAAGGCACTGCGAATCAGGATGCGCGCGGCGCGGCGGAGAGGTGAGGCTTGCAGGGCCGAAGTTGCGGGGCTGTCGCCGAAAGATGCGCCGATCGCAGCGTCAATGAGTGCGAGTCCTCGCACGCGTTCAGGTGCGAGGGCAGCAATCCAGGCGACCACGTTCCCGCCCATGCTGTGCCCTGCGAGCACCGCCTGGTTGATCTGCATCCGGTCCATCACGGCAAGAACAAACTTCGCGTGAGACGCGTGATCGTACGAACCATCCCAGCCCTTCTCCGCAAGTCCGAAACCCGGCAGATCGAGCGCGACCACATTCCAGCCACTCGCGGCGAGTGATTCCATGACGTGTCGCCAACCAAACGTACTCCCGCCGAATCCGTGGACTAGGATCAGCGCCGGATCGCTACCACGCCCCGCGGTTGCAACCACGGTACGGCGTCCTTCAACAGTGACGACCGTGGCGATGGGTGCAGCACCAGTGGCGAGCAGCTCCTCGGGTCGCGCCTCCGCGCCGGCTGGGAGATCAATCAAGAAGGGGAGGAGGGCAACCACGAGCAGCACCTGCAGGAGCCTCTTCACGACGCGCGTCATCTGCTCAGTATCCCAGATCCGCCACGCTCGTTCATCTGCTGGTAACGCACGGCGTTATCCTACTGGAATGACGGCACCACGGGTTCTCTTCCTCTGCACGCATAACTCGGCTCGCTCGCAGATGGCGGAGGCGCTCCTGCGCTCTCGCTCCCGCTCTCGCGTGGAGGTGGAGAGTGCTGGCACGGAGAAGACTCAGGTGCGGCCGCTCGCGCTGAAGGCGCTCGAAGAGATTGGAATTGACGCATCGGCGCAGACGAGCAAGACGCTTGAGCGCTTTATTGATGAGCAGTTTGATTACGTGATTACGGTCTGCGACGCGGCGAACGACGCCTGTCCAACCTTCCCCAACGCGGGCGCCCGCGAGCACTGGTCACTCCCAGATCCATCAAAGGCGACAGGGAGTGAGGAGCAGCAGCTGGAGGTGTACCGCGAGGTACGTGACGACCTAGAGCTACGCATCATGGAGCTTCTGCGACGACTAGAGCCGAGCCTGGCGTAGCGCGCCGGCGAAGATTAGTGCTTAGCGGCGACCTCGCTGCAGGCGCACCATCTGTGCCTTGGCGATGAGGTCGCGCGGGAAGTCGAGCAGGATCGGTTCGTAGCCAACTGGGATCTCAATGGCGAGTGCTGCCTTGGTCAACTTGCGGACAAGGGTCAACTTCTCCATCTCGTCAGGTGCCACAAAGCTGATCGCTTCGCCGAGCGCGCCTGCGCGACCGGTGCGGCCAATGCGGTGTACGTAGTCTTCGGGGTCAAAGGGGAGTTCGTAGTTGATCACGGCGGGGAGCGCCTCAATGTCAAGTCCGCGTGCTGCAACATCGGTTGCAACCATCACGCGTGCCTCGCCCGCCTTGAATGCAGCAAGCGCCTTGTTGCGCTGCTTCTGATCCTTGTCGCCATGAATCTCCACCACGTTGTGGCCGTCGCGGTGGAGGAAGTCACCCAAGCGATTCGCCTCGACCTTTCTATTCACGAAGACGAGCGTCTGGTCCCAGTTACGTGTCTTGAGGAGGTCGCTGAGAAGCGCACGTCGGCGGCGATCATCCACTGGCATGATCACCTGGCGCACGTTTTCGTTGGTTTGATTGCGTCGCGCAACCTCCACCGTGACTGGCTCATGCAGGAAGTCGTGCGCGAGCGCGCGAATCGGTTCGGAGAAGGTGGCGGAGAAGAGGAGGCTCTGGCGCCGCTTTGGGATCAGCGCAAGGATGCGCTTGAGGTCGGGCATGAAGCCCATGTCGAGCATGCGGTCCGCTTCGTCAAGGACCAGGATGGATACCTGCGAAAGGTTGACCGTCTTGGAACCGGCGTGATCAAGGAGTCGACCCGGCGTCGCAATGAGAATCTCCACGCCGGCGAGCAGCATCTTCTGCTGCGGTGGCATGGGGACGCCTCCGTAGACAACACCGCTGCGCAGTGGGAGGTGCTTCCCGTAGGTGGTGCAGCTCTCGGAGATCTGCACGGCGAGCTCGCGCGTTGGCGTCAGGACGAGTGCGCGAACGGGGTGACGCGCTGGGCTCGGTGACGGTGTGGCGAACGGCTTAAGGAGATGCATGATCGGCAAGACGAACGCAGCTGTCTTGCCGGTGCCGGTCTGTGCCGCACCGAGAAGGTCGCGACCCTGGAGGACGTGCGGGATCGCCTGCTCCTGGATTGGTGTGGGCTCGGTATATCCCTCAGCAGCAACCGCGCGCAAGAGTTCGGGGGCAAGGTTCAAATCGGCAAATGTGGGCATCTGCGAGCAGCGTAGCCGACTGAGGCGGATGGGGTGCGATGATCGGGGTATGAGCAACGATGCAACGCTTCTCGGCGCACTCGCCCCTGCGGTGCCGCTCGCCGCGCGGATGCGCCCAGCCACGATTGACGAGGTGGTTGGGCAGGAGGCGCTCATTGGTCCTGGTGCGCCGCTGCGTCGTCTCCTTGAGCGCGGCGAGACACCATCACTACTCCTCTGGGGGCCACCAGGCTCCGGTAAGTCGACGCTTGCGGCCGTCATTGCCGCCGCAGTTCGCGCCGTTCCCACCAGCCTCTCCGCAACAAGCGACGGTGTGGCCGAGGTACGTAAGGCGGTCGCCGCTGCGGCGGAGCGTCGTGCGCATGGTGAGCAGACGCTTCTCTTTATTGATGAGCTCCACCGATTCAGCCGCACGCAACAGGACGCGCTGCTGCCGCATGTTGAGTCGGGGACGATCATCTTGGTCGGTGCAACCACGGAGCCGCCACCACGCGCCATCTCGCCCGCGCTCCTTTCACGCATGCGCACCTTCCGCCTCGCGCCACTCACCCAAGAAGATCTCACCACGCTGCTCCAGCGTGCACTCGACGATGCGCGCGGATTTGGCGGCAAGGTTTCTGTTGACGAAGATGCGCGACGACAGTTGATTGGTTTCGCCGCAGGAGATGCGCGACGCATGTTGACGCTGCTCGACCTTGCCGTCCTCATGACGCCCGCAGGGAAGGCTGTGACGCCGAACGAAGTGCTGCTCGCGGCGCAAGATCGGAGCCTTCCGTATGACCAGTCAGGCGTCACGTCGGCGCTGATCAAAAGCATTCGCGGCAACGATCCAGATGCGGCGATCTGGTGGCTCGCAACCGCACTTGAAGGGGGCGAGGATCCGCGCATCATTGCACGACGGCTCCTCGTCTCCGCCTCTGAAGATGTTGGGAACGCCGATCCCGCCGCACTCCCGCTCGCTGTGGCAGCGGCGCAGGTGGTGGAGCTCGCCGGATCTCCAGAGTGCGACTACGCGTTGGCCCAAGCGGTGACGTATCTCGCCTCGGCGCCAAAATCACCGCGCGCTGGCGAGGCGCTCGCCGCCGCACGTGAGCAGATTGCAGCGGCAGGACAGCTCCCAGTGCCAGGACATCTGCGCGCCGCAGCGAAGACGTATCAGTCGCCGCACGCAACAGGTGAGCCGTTTGACGTTGCGCAGGAGTATCTACCGAACGAGATCCGCGCGAAGCGTTTCTACGATCCTTCTGGAAGTGGCGCTGAAGCGCTGCTGCGCGATCGCATTGCGCAGTTGCGCGCCGCCCGTACAGCGAACGGAGCTCGCTCCGCGGAGTGACGAGAGCGCGTTAGGCGAGTCCGTGCTGCAGGAGCAGTGCGTGATCGCCGAGCAGTTCAGCGGTTGGTGCGTCGGCAACGATCCGTCCACCACCCATCACGATGCTGCGTGAGAAGGCGGCGCGCGCAAGCTCAAGATCGTGCGTGCTGACGATCAGCGTTTGGCGCAACGTCCCAAGGAGCTCAATCAACTCGCGGCGTCCGCGCGGATCGAGGCCGGCGGATGGTTCGTCAAAGACGAGGATGCTCGGCTCCATGGAGAGCACGGTGGCGAGTGCCACGCGCTTCCGCTGGCCAATGGAGAGGCGCATCGGTGGCCGAGTGGCAAGGTCGAGTGCGCCGACAGCGGCGAGTGCCGCTTCGACACGGTCGTGCACCGCACCAGCATCAAGCCCCATATGGATTGGACCAAAGGCCACGTCCTCCCACACGGTCGGCGAGAAGAGTTGATCGTCTGGGTCCTGGAAGACGAGCCCGACCTCCGCGCGCACGCGACCGATCGTCTCATCCGACACGTTCATCCCTGCAACGCGCACACTTCCATGCGTTGGTCGGTAGATCCCATTCAGGTGCAACATCAGCGTGCTCTTCCCTGCACCGTTCGGCCCAAGGAGCGCCACCTTCTCGCCGCGCGCAATATGCATGTCAATGCCACGGAGCGCTTCGGTGCCGTCGGGATATCTGAAGTGAAGGTGCTCAAGGTGCACCCAGTGGTCATCACCTGTCGGTTCGCCGTCGTGGGCGTGCGGGTGCGCATGTGCGGCAGGGAGCCCTGCGTGCGAGTGGCTGTGAGTGTGCGCGTCGCTCATCTCAGAACCTTGGCAGAAGCGCGCCGGCGGCGCTGATCAGTGCAAAGGCGGCCAAGGCAAGGGCCGCCTTCTGAACGATGCGAGGGTCGGTCTGCTGCAGTCCGCCGAACGAGAGCGAGCCACGCGCCCCACGCGCCGTTGCCGCCTCCTCGACGCGCGCGGCGCGGGCATACGCGCGCAAGAAGAGTGCGCCAGCGAGGTTCCCTGTGACTCGTGCACGCCACGGAATAGAGCCGCCGGCGCGCTCGCGCGTCTCGCCAGAGGGGCTTGCGGAGCGAGAGGAGCGCGCGCGGAGCATCCGTGTCGCTTCGTTGCGAAGTAGGTCGAGATAGCGAATGGTGAGACCCGCACTTGTTGCGATCGTGTCAGGGAGCTTGAGTGCGCGTAGCGACCCGACGATGCTCTCAATTGGGTAGAGCTTGACCAAGATCAGTGCAACCTGGACAGAGATCCACGCCTTCAGTGCCGTGGTGAGGATGATGCGCAGTCCGGCACCACTCACACTGAGGCTGATCGCCCCTAGCTCGCCCGCCCAGATGATCTCGTCACTCCGCGTGAAGAGGAGGGGGAGTGCCGCAACGACAAACGGGAGCGCGACGAGTGCGCGTCGCGCGAGCTGCGCGGGCGCGATCCCGCTGAGTGCGGCAACGGTGGCCACCGCGAGCCAGACGAGTAGATATGCGAGATAGCTCCCCGTAGGGAGGAGTGCAACCGCAAGAGTCACCAGCAGCGTGGTGACGATCGCCGCGCGTGCATCTTGGCGGCCGGTTGCGATCATCCGCTACGCCGAACGGCGTCGTGCTGCAACTCGTCCGAGTAGAAGAAGGATCACCACCACAATCCCGACACCAACTCCACCCGCAAGGATCGTGGAGACGGTCCCATCAATTCCTGGGATGGTGTAGTCCGGCAACAGTTCGAATGCTGGCCCCTGGCCCTGATCCAGGAATCCGAGATCTTCTGCGACGCGCTCAAGTCCATCGGGGCTTGCCGACGCAAAGAGAGCTGCAAGGCTCACCGTGATCAGCGCGATCACTGAACCGAGCGCAATGCGACGTGGAGCTGACGCACCTCGCTCGGAGGTGCGCGCGCTCAAGATGTCTGGCGCACTTGTGCTGATGAATCCGATCGCGCCGATGGTGATCAGAGCCTCGCCCACACCAATGAGTGCATGGGTTCCAAGCATCGCAGGGAGCCCGATGCCAACATCTGTTGTCCCTGAGATCCCGAGCTGCAGCGTGGTAAGGCCGGCTGCCGCCATGACCGAAAGCCACGCGGCGAATCCGACGCCCACAAACTGACCTCTACGCCCACCACCGAGGGCTTCGGAAGTTGCGCGCGCGACGAGCGATCCGCCGAGCGTGCCAATCACGCCCATGTTGAAGATGTTTGCGCCAAGCACCAGGAGCCCACCGTCTTGAAAGAGGAGTGCCTGAATGCCGATCACGGTTGCCATCACGATGCTCCCCGCCCACGGACCGAGCAGCACACCCGCAAGCACGCCACCGAGGAGGTGACCGCTCGTCCCAGCGGCGACGGGGAAGTTGAACATCTGCGCGGCGAAGATGAATGCGCCAGCGATCCCCATCAGGACCGTTCGCGCAGGGGCGTTCGTGCGCTCCGTTGCGATCCGTCGCAGGGCGATCCCGATCACCACGGCAGT
>JBBAWP010000012.1:0-20757 GCA_040397155.1 Candidatus Limnocylindrus sp. | reverse complement strand
AGTCTATCGCAACATGTTGCAATAAGCATCCCTTATCCTGCCCAGATGCCAACAAAGCGAGTGGGGAAGGGTTTAACGGAGCGGCTCCAGGCTGCGCTGAAGGGGCGCGGACAGCGCTGGACGGAGCAGCGGCAGATCATCGTGGACGTCCTCGCCGCCTCCGATGGGCACGCGACCGGTGCGGAACTCATTGAGCGGGTGCGAGAGCAGGACCCGAGCGCAACCCCCTCGACGGTATATCGCACGCTCGACTTGCTTGAAGGGCTCGGCCTTGCACGGCACCATCACGGACCCGATGGGCGCGAAACCTATCACTTAGAAGGGACGGCGGAACACGGTCACCTCCACTGCCGCGGCTGCGGTGCCGAAAAAGAGTTGGACGCCGCCGCCGCAGCGCCAATCTTGAAGGCGATCACATCTGCGACCGGCTTCGGCGCCGATCTCGACCACCTCTCGGTGCACGGGCTGTGTGCCGCCTGCCGCGCAGCGCAGGGCGTCTAGCGCCGAGAGTGGAGGCAGGAGAGTAGACTCGCGGGGAGTGGCGCACCTCTTGCGCCAGCAGTAGATAAGGATGGACCCATGGCTGAGAAGTTGAAGATCACGTACGCCACCCTCTCCGACTCCAATGAGGAGATCCATAAGGGGTACGAGGCGGGTCTCGCCGAGGCGCGGACCCTCCTTGGTGCGAGCTACGGCAACTTCGTTGATGGGAAGTGGCTGACTGACGGTCCGACCTTTGAGAAGCGCACGCCAATTGATGGTTCCGTGGTTGGAACCTTCACCAAGGGCGATCGCAACACCGCAAAGAGCGCGATCGCGGCGGCCAAGGCTGCGTATCCTGCCTGGTCGGCGCGGCCGTGGGAGGAGCGCGTCAAACTGATTCGTGCCGCGGCAGAGTTGATCAGCGATCGACAGTTCCTCTACTCCGCACTCCTCTCCATTGAGGTGGGGAAGAATCGCCTGGAGGCACTCGGCGACGTTGAGGAGACGGCCGACTTCTTCCGCATCTACGCGAGTGAGGTTGAGCGCAACAAGGGATATCACCACCCGATGGGGAACCTCGGTGATG
This sequence comes from Candidatus Limnocylindrus sp., assembly GCA_040397155.1. Taxonomy (GTDB): domain Bacteria; phylum Chloroflexota; class Limnocylindria; order Limnocylindrales; family Limnocylindraceae; genus Limnocylindrus. The sequence goes on along the minus strand of JBBAWP010000012.1, from coordinate 19,688 downwards.
CAAAGGTTGAGACGCTCACGGTGTTGAAGCCGTACGGCGTTTGGGCGGTGATCAGCCCATTCAACTTCCCGTTCGCGCTCATGGGCGGCCCAGTTGGCGGTGCACTCGTGGCTGGCAACACCGTGGTGTTGAAGCCATCGTCTGATGCGCCGCTCTCTGCGGTGCTCCTCGCACGCGCCATTAAGGATGCGGGGATTCCTGATGGCGTCTTCAACATGGTGATGGGACCTGGCGACAGCGTCGGCGCTGAGCTTCAGGAGAATCCAGATGTTGCGGGGATCACCTTCACCGGTTCATCCGAAGTTGGGATGCAGGTCTTCCGTTCATTTGCGAAGAGCTATCCGAAGCCAGTCATTGTTGAGATGGGCGGAAAGAATCCGACGATCGTCTCCAAGCACGCTGACCTTGAGAAGGCGGCGGAGGGCGTGATGCGTTCAGCCTTTGGGCTCGGCGGGCAGAAGTGCTCGGCGAACAGCCGCGTCTACGTTGAGGGCTCCGTGCACGACGAGTTCGTGAAGCTGCTCGTTGAGAAGACGAAGGCGTTGAAGGTTGGTGATCCAACGGTGCGCGGCGTCTTCCTTGGGCCGATCATCAATCAACGATCCGTGGACACCTTCCTCGCTGCGTGCGATGAGGCGAAGCGCGATGGGAAGATTGAGATTGGTGGCGGTCGACTCACCGACGGTGACCTTGCGAAGGGCTTCTACGTTGCCCCAACGGTGGTCAGCGGACTCCCTGCAACGCATCGGCTCTTTAAGGATGAGCTCTTCGTTCCGTTCGTTGCGGTGACCAAGGTGAGCTCCTTTGAAGAAGGGATCGCACTCGCGAATGAGAGCGAGTACGCCCTCACGGCAGGTTGCTTCACCGAAGACGAGAAGGAGATCCGCACCTTCCTCGACACGATCCATGGCGGCGTGATCTACGTGAATCGCCGCGCCGGCTCCACCACGGGTGCCTGGCCAATGGTCCAGCCGTTCGGCGGCTGGAAGAAGTCGGGCACCACAGGGAAGTCCGGCGGCGGTCTCTATTACGTGCAGCAGTACCTGCGCGAGCAGAGCCAGACGATCGTTCGCTAGCCGAATCGGTCAGCGGCCCGCACGAGGGAGGGGTTACGAGGGGCCTACCCCCTCGTATACACTTCGCATACGACGTATCCAATAGGAGGCTGTTATGACCGTGATTGAGAAGCCCCAGGCGTGGCCAGTGACCCTCCCTCACCTCGTCACCGAGGTGCCAGGGCCGAAGGCGCTCGCCCAAGTAGCCGCCGACCAGGCGGTGGTCTCGAACAGCCTGCCGCGCGCCTATCCGTTTGCGCCAGTCCGTGGATTCGGGATGGGCGTTGAAGATCAAGATGGGAACGTCTTCCTCGACTTCTGCGCAGGCATCGCCGTGAACTCCACCGGTCACTGTCATCCGCGCGTGGTTGATGCGATCGTGCAGCAGGCGCAGCGACTCATCCATTACAGCGCCTCCGACTTCTACGAAGAGCGCTACCAGGAGCTCGCATCGGCCCTCGCCGCGTCGGCGCCATGGAGCGGCCCATCAAAGGTGTTGCTGCAGAACTCTGGCACCGAGGCGGTAGAGGCGTCCATTAAGTTGGCGCGCTACATGTCTGGTCGACAGTGGATCGTTGGATTTGTTGGCGGATTCCACGGGCGCACGCTCGGCGCGCTGACGCTCACCAACTCCAAGGCGAAGTACCACGCGCACTTTGGGCCGCTCGCCCCAGGCTTCCTTCACGTGCCGTTCGGCAGTGAGGGCCTCGACGAACTAGAAGAGCGGATCATTGCGCGCACCATTCCGGGTGACGAGATCGCTGCGTTCGTAGTGGAGCCAGTCCAGGGCGAGGGCGGGTACGTCGTGCCAGATAAGGACTTCTTCCCGCGTCTCAAGCAGATTGCCGACAAGTACTGCATCGCGATCGTCGTTGACGAAGTTCAGTCTGGCGTTGGCCGCACTGGAAAGATGTGGGCCATTGAACATTTCGGCATCGAGCCAGACATCGTTGCAACCGCGAAGGGGCTCGGCTCCGGCATGCCGATCGGCGCCGTGATTGCGAAGGAGCACTGGATGCGCTGGAAGCCTGGCTCCCACGGCTCAACGTTCGGTGGAAACCCGGTTGCCGCAGCGGCGGCGATCGCCACTCTCGAAGTGATCCGCGACGAGAAGTTGATGGAGAACGCGGTGGCGCGCGGTAAGGAGGCCGTTGATGGCCTGCGCGCGGCCCTCAAGGGGAACAGCCTCGTCACTGACATTCGTGGCATTGGACTGATGATCGGCGTGGACTTTGTGGACGCAGACGCGGCGGCAGACGTTGAGGTGGAGGCGTTCAAGCGCGGACTCCTCGTTCTGACGTGTGGCGATCGCGGTGTGCGCATGAGCCCACCACTCGTTGTCAACGCCGAAGAGATCAAGACGGCGGTACGAATCTTCGCCGAGGCTGCAGCGGCCGTCGCCGCGCGGCGCTAGTAGCACCGCGGAACTCGGCGTGTCCGGATCGACCGGATCCAAGCTCCTCAGCATGCGCGACGCAATCGCCGCGCACGTCCACGATGGCGACACGGTAGCGATCGAAGGGTTCACGCACTGCATCTCCTTTGCGGCGGGACACGAGATCATCCGCCAGAAACGCCGCGATCTGACACTTGCGCGCATGACGCCCGATCTTGTCTATGACCAGATGGTGGCCGCCGGTTGCGCCAAGAAGCTGATCTTCAGTTGGCTCGGTAATCCTGGCGTGGGATCGCTCCACGCCATTCGTCGTCGCACCGAACCCGCCGCGCTCGCTGCAGGCGAGACGCTCCTGGAGATGGAGGAGTACAGCCACCACGGCATGGTCGGCCGATACGTTGCGGGGGCCCATCGTCTCCCGTTCTATCCACTCCGTTCCTATTCAGAGAGCGACCTGCCGAAGGTGAATCCGCTGATTCGTCAGGTGGAGAGCCCCTACGGCGACGGGAAGATCTGGGCGGTGCCGCCACTGAATCCAGACGTGGCGATCATCCATGCGCAGCGCGCCGACGAAGAGGGGAACGTGCAGATGTGGGGCCTCCTCGGCTGTCAGAAGGAGGCGGCATTCGCGGCGAAGCGCGTGATCGCTGTGGTGGAAGAGATCGTACCGACGAGTGTTATTCGCGCCGATCCGAATCGCACGATCGTTCCGGGACTCATTGTGGACGCCGTGGTGCATGAGCCGTTCGGCGCACACCCTTCATATGTGCAGGGGGACTACGACCGTGACAACGCCTTCTATCGCGAGTGGGACACGATCAGTCGCGACCCCGTAGCAACCGAGGCGTGGCTGAAGGAGTGGGTCTACGACCTTCCAGATCGCGCCGCCTATGTTGCAAAGTTCGGCGCGGCGTACTTCAAGGGGCTCACCCCACCGTCCGCACCGTCGGGAGTCGTTGACTACGGGGATTACCGATGAGTGAGCAGAGGCCGGCGAGCCGCAACGAGCTGATGGTCGTGGCGGCGGCGCGTGCACTTGAGGGGAAGCGCGTCTGCTTCGTGGGGGTCGGCCTGCCGAACATTGCGGTGAACCTGGCGAAGCGCACCGTGGCGCCGCAGATGGAGCTTGTCTACGAAGCGGGCGTCTTCGGCGCGAATCCTGCGCGCCTTCCACTCTCGATTGGCGACCCAACCATTGTCACGGGCTCCACGGCGACCGTCTCCATGCACGACCTATTCGGTCTCTACCTGCAAGGTGGTCGCATTGATGTGGGCTTCCTCGGCGGTGCGCAGATTGATAAGTACGGAAACCTGAACACCACGATGATCGGCGACTATGCCGCGCCAAAGACACGCCTTCCGGGATCAGGTGGCGCGTGCGAGATTGCCATCAACGCAAAAGAGATCATGGTGATCATGCGACAGAGCACAAGAAGTTTTGTGTCAACCCTTGACTTCCGAACCTCACCAGGACACCTCGGGGGCGCCGCTGCATCCGCCACCTTGCGCCGTGAGCAAGGGTGGGGTGGGAGCGGACCATCGGTAGTGGTGACGGATCTCGCCGTGTACGGATTCAACAGTGACGGCGAGATGGAGTTGCGCAGCATCCACCCTGGCGCAACGCTGGACGAAGTGAAGTCCACGATTGGGTGGGGGATTCGGACCCCGGCGAACGTTCCAGAGACGCCTTCACCAACCGGAGAAGAGTTGCGCCTGATCCGCGAAGAGTTGGATCCGACTGGCGCATATGTATAAAGGCAGACATGACTAACGCAAAGATCTTTAGTCGCGGCGGCGCGGCACTCCCACGAGCGGTCAGCGGTGACGGCGCATGGATCACCGACGCAACGGGCCGTCGCTATCTGGATGCTGCTGGCGGTGCCATCGTGGTGGGTGTTGGACATGGACGCGCCACCATCGCCGCGGCGGCAGCAGATCAGGCGGCGAAGATTGCGTACGCCCATGGGAGTGCCTTCACCGCCGACGCGCTTGAGTTGTGGGCAGAAGAGCTCGGGCCACTTCTTCCAATGGATGGGGCGTCGCTCTATCCGGTGTCGGGAGGTTCGGAGGCTGCTGAGACGGCGCTGAAGATGGTGCGCGCCTACTGGTTGGCGCGTGGCGAGCCGGAGCGAACCGTGGTGGTGAGCCGATGGGGGAGTTACCACGGCAACACGCTCGGCGCGCTTGACCTTTCAGGCCGACGCGGACTTCGCGCGCCATACGAGCCGTGGCTCGGGCGATTCGAACACGTTTCGGCTGCGTATCCGTATCGCGCGGGGCTCGATGGGGCGAGCGCGATCGGATCGGGTGCTGAGGCGGTTGCAGAATTGGACGCGCTGTTGCGCCGCGTGGGCCCCGGTCGCATTGCCGCGTTTGTTGCTGAGCCAATTGCCGGTGCCACCCTCGCGGGCGCTGTGCCGCCAGATGACTACTGGCCACTCGTTGCGGACTGGTGCACACGGAACAACGTGCTCTTGGTTGCGGACGAAGTGATGACCGGATTCGGGCGAACGGGAACCTGGTTCGGCGTGAACCACTGGGGACTCCGCCCCGATCTTCTCCTTGCGGCAAAGGGTGCAACCAGTGGCTACTGGCCGTTCGGATTCGTCGCACTCTCGGGGCGCGTTGCTGAGCCGCTGATCAGCTCAGGCTTCGTGCACGGCTTCACCTACAGCCACTCCATTCCAGGTGCCGCGGTTGCACGCGCCGTGCTGCAGGTCCTCCGAGACGAGAAGCTTGTGGAGGCGTCGGCCGCGCGTGGACTGCAACTGCGCGCCGCGCTCAGTGATGCGCTCAGTGGTGAGCCGTGGGTCGGTGAGATTCGCGGGCGCGGTCTCCTGATCGGCGTGGAGCTTGTGGCTGATGCGCAGAGCAAGCTGCCGCACCCGCGGAGCGCGCGGATCACCGAGCGGGTGCTCGCCGAAGCGAAGAGATCCGGCGAAGATGGACTCCTTCTCTACAGCGCAACCGGCCAAGCGAACGGCAGCGACGGCGATCAGTTGGTGATCGGTCCGCCGTTTGTCATTGGCGACGCGGAGATTGATCGCATTGCACGCGGAACCGCCGACGCGATTCGAACGATCCGCGAACAGTCGTAGCGGCTCGCCGCCGCGAGGAGCGCGAGCGACTTAGCCGACGATCTCCAGCGAGATCGCAACATTCCCCGCGCGCGCCGACGAGATTGGGCAACCACCCTTCGCCGCCTCAGCAAGCTCGCTGAACTTCGCAGCGTCAAGACCTGGGACGACGCCCTTCAAGGTGAGGGCCGATTTCGTGACGCGCCAGCCCGCCTCAACCTTTTCAAAGGTGATCGTTGCGGAGACGTCGAGTCGTTCGGCTGGTGTGCTGTTGCGGGCAAGGCCGCCGGAGAGGGCCATCGCGAAACAGGAGGCGTGCGCCGCCGCGAGCAGTTCTTCCGGGGAGGTGACGCCGTCATGCGATTCGGATCGGCGTGGCCAGCTGACGGGGAGTCCGCCGAACGCGCCGCTCTCTACCGTGGTGATCTCGCCTGATCCTTCGAGAAGGGTGCCGTTCCAGGTCGCCGAAGCGGTTCGCGTCGTCATGTTTACGCTCCTTAATCAAACTCCTCACCCGCTGCGCATTCGGCAGGCATCCGCAATACTAGTGGGGACGGCGCCGGAACCCCGCAGCCGCACAAAACCACTGGAGGTCTCTGTGTTCTTCCTCACGAAGCTCGCGGTCGCACGACGAAGCGTCACCATCCTGATCGCCCTCGCGGTGTTCGGTGGTGGTGTGGCGAGCTGGGGGAACCTGAAGCAGGAGCTGCTCCCAAACATCGACTTCCCAATCGTCACGGTGATCGCCCCGTACCCGGGTGCTGGCACCGCCGACGTTGCCGAGCAGGTCGCGTCACCAATCGAGGCGGCGGTTGCCGCCGTCCCAGGTGTTGAGTCGCTACGTTCGGTCTCTACAACTGGCCTCGGCTTTGTCAGCGCGGAGTTCGCCTACGGCAGCGACGTCAAGGAGATCCTCCGACTCGTCGAGGCGGGGATTAACAGCGCGAACCTTCCTGATGGCGTCACTCCTGTTGTGCGCAACTTCAACATCAACTCTGCCGCCGTGGTGATCGCCACACTCTCGCCGAAGGGCGGCACGACGCTGACCGAGCTAGCTGAGCTTGCGGAGGCCGAGCTGATGCCATCACTCCGAGGAGTTGCAGGCGTCTCTTCCGCGGACCTTTCGGGCGGCAGCGAACAGCAGGCGATGATCATGATGGACGCGGCGAAGCTCGCGAGCGCGCGCATCAGCGTCTCTCAAGTGCAGGGGATCATCCAAGGGAACAACCTCACCTTCCCCGCAGGTCAGTTGCCAGTGGACGGCGCGCTCGTCCCAGTCTCGGCGACCGGTCGATTCACCTCTATTGAACAGCTTCAACAGCTCGTTGTCGGCGGTTCGGTTGACGCCACGGGGCAGCCCGTCCCCGTCTTCCTCGGACAGGTCGCCACCGTCTCGCTCGCTGAAGTGCGAACCACCGGCTGGTCTGAGACAAATGGTGAGCCTGGCCTTGCACTCAGTGTCAGCAAGTCTGCCGAGGCGAACACGGTAACCACGGCAGAAGAGTCAATCGCCACGATCGACGAGTTTGTCGCTAACCATTCGCAAATGGTCGAGCGCTCCATCGTCACCGACTCGTCGATCTTCATTTTGGAGTCCATTGATGCACTCTTGAAAGAGGGCGGCCTCGGTGCCTTCTTCGCCGTTGTGGTGATCTTCGTCTTCCTCCTCAACCTCCGCTCCACGGTGGTTGCCGCCGTGAGCATTCCGCTCAGCGTGCTCGCCGCCATCATCCTGATGGCAACCACGGGGATCACGATCAACATCATGACCCTCGGCGGCCTCGCCGTTGCTGTTGGCCGCGTGGTTGACGACTCAATTGTGGTGCTTGAAAACATCTACCGACACCGCAGCCAAGGTGAACCGATCGGTGAAGCGGTGCTCAACGGCACGCGTGAGGTGGCCTCTGCGATCACGAGCTCCACGATCACCACGATCGCCGTCTTCCTCCCACTCGGCGTGGTTGGTGGACTGATCAGCCAGTTCTTCCTACCGTTCGCGTTGACGGTGACCTACGCGCTCCTCGCGTCGCTCATTGTTGCGCTCACCGTGATCCCAGTGCTCGCGTACTTCCTTGTGAAGGTGAAGGGCGACACGGCGAAGATCCCTTACGAAGTGAAGGGGGAGCGCGAAGAGATCTCGATCTGGGGTCGAATCTATCTGCCAATCCTGAGCCTCGCGCTGCGCGGCCGTATTACAAAGTTCGCCACACTCGCCATTTCGGCGGCACTCTTTGTTGGGGCGTTCTCACTCGTGTCACAGATTCCAACCCAGTTCTTGAACAGCGGGAGCGAGAAGGTGCTCACCATCACGGTGAACCCACCGCTCGGCACCTCTACAGAGCGCGTCCTCGACCGGAGCCGCCAGGCGTACACGCTCCTTAATCGTGATGCCGAGGTTGAGCTTGTGACCACATCTATTCCAGGTGAAAGCGCAACGGGGAGCCAGACGCTCACCGCCGCCATCACCGGCCGTGCGCCGAACGCGGCGCGCATGACCGTGATCCTTGAGTCGTCAACGGATCTTGCGGTTGCGAAGGATCGACTCAATGACACCCTGGCACCTGTCGGCACGGACGGCTGGACCGTCACCGTGGAAGAGGTCGGGTTTGCGGCGGGATCGAACGCGATCTCCATCATCATCACGGGCGAGCGTGCTGCGGACGTTGAAGCCGCATCTGACCTCCTCGTGGACACGCTTGCTGAGAACAGCAACCTTGCAAACGTAAAGAGCGACCTCGTCAAGGCGGGCCGCCAGGTTGAGATCACCGTTGATCCATCGCGCGCCGCTGGCGCGGGACTCTCTGCTGCGCAAGTGGCGGGGGAGCTGCGCAACCTCCTAGTAGGCGCACCACTCGGCCAGATCTCAGTAGACGGCGAAAAGGTCAGTCTCTCCATGAAGATCGACAGTTCGCTGATGACGAACCTTGATGCGCTACGCGCGTACCAGGTAGGGAGCGTCACGAAGGTGCCGCTCGCCGCAATCGCCACGGTGGAAGAGATCTCCGTCACATCCAGCATCACGCGCATTGACCAGTCACTCGCGGCGAACGTCTCGGGTGAGATCGCCGTTGCGGATACGGGTGCCGTGAACAGCGAAGTGAAGAGTGCCGTAGAGGAGCTCCAGGCCGACGGATCGCTTGATCGTGTCAGCGTGCGGCTCGCGGGTGTCACCGAACAGCAGAACGAGTCCTTTAGCGGCCTCTTCACCGCGATGGCGGTGGCGATCCTGCTCGTCTATCTGACGATGGTGCTCGTCTTCAACTCACTCGTTGATCCACTGGTGATCATGTTCAGCCTGCCGCTCGCGGTGATCGGCGCCTTCCCGGCGCTCCTGATCACCAATCGACCGATCGGCATCTCCGCGCTGATCGGATTCCTGATGCTGATCGGCATCGTGGTCACTAATGCCATTGTGTTGCTCGATCGTGTGGAGCAACTGCGACATGAAGGGGTGCCGACAAAGGAGGCCCTCCTCCGTGCTGGCGCGACGCGCGTTCGCCCGATCCTCATGACGGCGGTTGCAACGATCCTCGCCCTCACCCCGCTTGCAGCGGGGCCGAGCGAAGGTTCGATCATCGCCGCGGAGCTCGGAACCGTCGTCATCGGCGGCCTCCTCTCCTCGACGCTGCTGACGCTGCTCGTCGTCCCAGTGGTCTACAGCCTGGTGGACGGGTTGAAGTCGGCGCTCACACGAAAGGGTTCGGTCGCAGTTCAATCCTGATAGGATTGATCAGGATTCCAGTGCGCAGGCTAGTCCTGAGCACGGGTCCGCGGTGAGTCCGAAGGAGGCGTCATGACAGTCGTCAAGCCGAACGTCCAAGACGAGCGGGAGCAGTACGCCTTCCACGATGACATCACCTACCTGCGTGAGACGAAGGCGGGCCTGACCGAGGCGACCGTCCGCGAGATCTCAGAGACCAAGGACGAGCCCGCCTGGATGCTGGAGTACCGCCTCCGCGCCTATAAGCACTTCGAGGCGCGCGCCATGCCGCATTGGGGTGGCGACCTCACCAAGCTCGATTTTTCTAAGATCGTCTACTACCGAAAGCCATCCGAGCGCGAAGAGAAGTCGTGGGATGACGTGCCGGATCAGATCAAGAAGACCTTCGAGCGACTCGGCATTCCGGAGGCGGAGCGGAAGTTCCTCTCTGGCGTTGGCGCGCAGTACGACTCCGAAGTGGTCTATCACTCCGTCCGCGAGGATCTGCAGAAGCTCGGCGTGGTCTTCATGGGTACCGACCAGGGGATGAAGGAGTACCCAGAGATCTTCAAGAAGTACTTCGGAACCGTGGTTCCAGCGGAAGACAACAAGTTTGCGGCACTCAACTCCGCAGTCTGGTCGGGTGGATCATTTGTCTACGTCCCGAAGGGCGTCGAGGTTCCACTCCCACTCCAGGCTTACTTCCGCATCAACGGTCAGAACACCGGACAGTTCGAGCGCACACTGATCGTTGTGGATGAGGGTGCGAGCCTTCACTACATTGAGGGCTGCACCGCGCCGAACTGGGCGACCGACTCGCTTCACGTTGCCGTGGTTGAGGTTATTGCGCTTCCTGGCGCCAAGGTGCGATACACCACCATCCAGAACTGGTCGAACGATGTCTACAACCTGGTCACCAAGCGCGCGCATGCGCACGCTGGTGCAACGGTCGAGTGGATTGATGCGAACACCGGTGCGCAGCTCACCATGAAGTACCCAGGGATCTACCTGCTCGGCGAGAAGGCGCATGCAGAGATCGTCTCCGTTGCCGTTGCCTCAAAGGGGCAGCACCAGGACACGGGGGCGAAGGCGGTGCACCTTGCGCCAAACACCACGAGTCGCATCGTCGGGAAGTCCGTCTGTAAGGATGGCGGCGTTGCTACGTACCGTGGCACCGTGAAGGTGGCCCCTGGCGCAACCGGCGTCACGACCAGCGTCCGTTGCGACGCGCTCATCCTTGACGAAGGGAGTCGCTCCGAGACGTATCCATACATCGACATTCAAGAGGACGACACCTCGATGAGTCACGAGGCCACCGTTGGTCGCGTCTCCGATGATCAGATCTTCTATCTGATGAGCCGCGGCATGACGGAGAACGAGGCAACGAACCTGATCGTCCAGGGCTTCCTTGAGGTCTTCACCAAGGAGCTCCCGATGGAGTACGCCCTTGAGTTCAATCGCCTGATCCGCTTGGAGATGGAGGGGGCGCTCGGGTGAGTGCCGCCACGCCCGCCCGGCGTGGGCTTGCCGATCTTCCGCTCGGCTGGGCGACAGAGGGAGAGGTTGCACGACTCGCAGGGATCCTTGGAGGCGGCGACGCTCGTGCAGCGGCTCACGCGGCGTTTCACGCGCTCCCAACTGAGTCCAACCTCCTCTTCACCGGCTACGTTGACCTTCGGAGCGCGGAGCTTCAGGAGTCCACGCTGCTCACCCCGCCTGCAACGATCGGCGAGCTGCCAGCAAGCGATCTCCCAGATGGAGCGGCGGCACTGATCCACATCTCGGCGCGCGGCGTCGCCACACATCTCGGCGCAGAGGCACGCGCCGCAGGCCTCACCGTTGAGCCGCTCGCGGGGGAGACGCCACTCGCCGGTGCCGACAGCGACCGCATGACCGCTCTGATCGGTGCTTACTGGGGGAGTGGCATTCAGATCACGTTGGCGCGCGGTGCAATCGCAGCCCCAATCGTGATCAAAGTCGAGTCACCCGCACAGGGTGAGGCGCTCGTGACACGGATCGCCGTAACGCTCGGCGAGAACACGAGTGCAACGATCAGCGAAGAGGTGATCGGTACCAGCGCTGCAAGCAATACGCACACCGGCACCACAGCCGGCGCACTCCTCGCGACTACAAGTGAGGTGACGCTCGGCAAGGGTGCGAAGCTCCGCCTCGCCTCCATCCAAGAACTACCTGAAGATGTTGTCTACCTCCCAGTGCGCCGCCATGACTTCGGCGCGAACGCTGAGCTGCAGATCGCGGCGGCACAGATCGGCGCGCGACTTGTGCGCGGCCGCATTGACCATCAGCTCACAGGGAACGGATCGAAGGTTCGCCAGGTGGAGGTCCTCTTCGCTGGCGGCGAGCAGTTGCATGATCTGACCACGTACAGCCTGCACGCTGGCGAGAAGACGGTGGGCGATCTGCTCGCCAAGGGGATCTTCGCCGGTAAAGCGCGCGGATTTGTGAAGGGTGTCACCACGATCCCGCGATCTGGACGAGGAACCAACTCCTATCTTGGCGAGTTCGGCATGCTCCTCTCGAAAACTGCACGCAGCGTGGCCATCCCATCACTCTGGATTGACCAGCCAGACTGCGAGCGCGCCGCGCACGGCAGCTCCGTGGGTCCAATTGATCAGAACCAGATCTTCTACCTGCGCACCCGCGGCCTCACCGAGGCCGAGGCGCGGCGGACGATTGTCATGGGCTACCTCGAGCCGGTCGTCGCCGCCCTTCCGCTTGAGGAGGAGGCTGACCGACTTCGCGAGGTGCTCGCCACAAAACTTGACGCCGCCTTCGCTGCACAATCGGCGGCTGCCGCCTCCGCGGCGTAACCTCGCTCACGTGCCGAGCGAACGACTCTTCCCCGCGTCCGAACTCCCCGACGGCACCGCGCGCCTCGCCTGGCCGAACGGCAAGGCAATCCTTGTGGTCAACCGCGGCGGCACCCTCTACGCCGTGGATGGCGTCTGCACGCATGAGTACTGCGAACTTGATCGCGGCTTCGTCGCCCCCGCTGGCGCCGCCACAGCAACGATCACCTGCCCGCTCCACCTCTCGCGATTTGACTTGCTGACAGGCGCGCCGCTGGATCCGCCAGCAGAGGAACCGCTTGCCGTGCACACGGTGAGCGTTGATGCAGAGGGGTGGGTGCTTCTCGAGCTCGCCTAGCCTGACAGGCTAGGATTGCCTCGACGCGCTGCATGGGATGCGGCGAGAGGGAGGGGCCATGCAAGAGATCAAAGACCGCGCCGCAAGCCTTGCTGGCCTCGCCCTTGAGCGCGACGCGATCTATCTGTATGACCGACTTGCAGCGATCGAGAAAGATCCACAGCGACGCGCCGCGTTTGAATCCATTGCGGCCAGCGAGCGCCGCCACGCGGCGATCTGGGAGGCGAAGCTGACCTCCCTTGGTGAACAGGTGCCACCTGCGGCGCGACCGAGCTGGCGTGTCCGCCAGATCGCGCTCCTTGCACGACTCTTTGGTACGCGCGCGGTGAGCGACGCCGTGAAGGCGCTCGAAGGGTTTGAGGAGAGCGTCTACGGAGCGCACAGTGACGTGCCAGAAGTACACGAGATTGCGAACGATGAGGCGAAGCACGCTGAGATCTGGAAGGGACTCGACCAGACCGCGCGCGGCAAGGGGGCGAGCGCACACCGTGCGGCGGTCGTTGAGACGCAGGCGCGCGAGCCGTGGCACCGTGCTGGAGGTGGTGGCACGCTGCGAGCGGCGATCTTCGGCGTCTCCGACGGCCTCGTCAGCAACGCAGCGCTGGTGCTCGGCATAGCCGGCGCAACAAGCGGCGGCGATGGATCGTTTGTGGTGTTGGCTGGAGTTGCGGGTCTTCTCGCAGGCGCGTTCAGCATGGCGGCGGGGGAGTACGTCTCCATGCGCAGTCAGACCGAAGTTCTTGAGCGTCAGATTGAACTGGAGCGCGCCGAACTTGAGGCGATGCCTGAAGAAGAGGAGAAGGAGATCGCCGCAATCTATCGTGGTCGCGGCTTCGCTGAGGCAGAGGCAGCAGCGATCGCAAAGCAGCTAATGGCTGATCCGAAGATTGCACTGGAGACTCTGGTGCGCGAAGAGCTCGGGCTTGACCCAGAGGAGCTTGGATCGCCATGGGGCGCCTCAATCGGCTCGTTCGTCTCATTTGCCGTTGGCGCCTTCGTGCCGTTGCTGCCGTTCATCCTGCTGACGGGCGGGACGGCACTCGCAGTCAGCATCGGACTCACCAGCCTCGCCCTGTTTGCGGTGGGGGCTTCCGTGAGCCTGCTGACTGGCCGTTCGGCACTCTACTCAGGTGCACGTCAACTTCTGATCGGGATCGCGGCCGCTGGGATCACCTACGTGATCGGCAGCCTGATCGGTGTGAACGTCTAGATGCTGCCGCTCCCGCCAGATCCTGTGCTCTTCTCCGTTGGGCCCCTGAACGTTGGCTGGTACGGACTCCTCTACGCGGTCGGACTCTTCGCCGCCTACCAGTTCATGATGCGCGAGGCGAAACGACGGAAGCTAGATGCGGAACTGATCGCCAACGGTCTGATCATCATCTCTATTGCCGCACTCGTTGGTGGTCGCCTGTATCACGTGATCGATGCGTGGGATCGCTACTCGCTGAATCCTATCGGTGCGCTCATCCCTCCGTACTCAGGGCTCGGTGCTCCCGGCGGAATCATCACGGGCGCCATCGCACTCGCGATCTTGCTGCGCCGCTGGAAGCAGTCACCGTGGGGCTGGGTGGATGTTGCAGGACCTGCCATCTTGGTGATGCAGGCGATCGCCCGGTGGGGGAACTGGTTCAATCAGGAGCTCTACGGACTGCCAACCGATCTCCCGTGGGGGCTCGCCATTGAGTGCGCCTACCGAACGGCGGAGACCAGCTGCAGCGCGATCGGCGAAACTGCTCGATTCCATCCGCTCTTCCTTTATGAGTCGCTCTCTGGCCTTGCTGGTGCACTGATCTTGCCTGCGCTCGGCGAGCGGCTGAAGGGCCGGATCGTGCCTGGCCTCATTGGACTCTCCGCGCTTGCCTGGTACTCCGTCACCCGACTTCTTCTCGAAGGGTTCCGTTTGGAGAACTGGCGCGTGGGTGACATCCCTACGGCGTACTTCGTGATGGGCGGCATCTTCCTTGTCACGCTTCTGATTGCAGTGCTCCGCGTGCGTTCTGCGATCCCTGGCGGGGCCCCCGCGAAGGCACGGGGAAGGCGTCCCCAGACGAAGCGGCGGGCGCGGCGCTAGGATTCGGGAGAGCAAGAGAAGCGGAGGGGATATGGCAGGGATTCAGCGACGTAAGGTCACCGTCATCGGCGCAGGGAATGTTGGCGCCACCACCGCACAGCGCATCGCCGAGTCCAGTCTCGCCGATGTGATCCTTGTCGACATCGTTGAGGGGCTTCCGCAGGGGAAGGGGCTCGACCTTGCCGAAGCGGCGCCAGTGATGGGGCATGACGCCCGAATCATTGGAACGAATAACTACGACGACACCAAGGGCTCCGACATCATTGTGGTGACGAGCGGCATCGCTCGCAAGCCGGGTATGAGCCGTGACGATCTCATCAACACCAACGCGGGGATCGTCCGCAGCGTTGTCAGCGAAGCGGCGAAGCGCTCACCTGATGCGATCTTGGTGATCGTGACGAACCCTCTTGATGCAATGTGCCACGTTGCGCTGAAGGCGTCGGGCTTCCCGAAGAAGCGTGTCATCGGCATGGCCGGCACGCTCGACTCGGCGCGCTTCCGTCACTTCATTGCAACGGAGACGGGGGTCAGCGTGGAAGATGTGCGCGCCTTCGTCCTTGGCGGACACGGCGACACGATGGTGCCGCTCCCACGCTACTCAGCTGTTGGTGGCATTCCGCTCCCAGAGATGCTGAGCGCCGAACGCATTGAGGCGATCGTCAAGCGCACCCGCAGCGGCGGCGCGGAGATCGTTGAACTCCTAAAGACCGGCAGCGCCTTCTATGCGCCAGCCGCCGCCACCTTTGAGGTTGTGGAGAGCATCCTGCTCGATCGACGCCGCCTGATCCCATGCGCCGCATATCTCGAGGGCGAGTACGGTGTGCAGGGGCTCTACGTTGGAGTGCCAGTGGTGATCGGTGCGAGCGGCATTGAGAAGATCATCGAGATCACGCTGACCCCTGAAGAGAGCGCCGCATTCAAGAAGTCGGCCGATGCGGTACAGGAGCTCGTCGCGCTGCTCTAATTGCCAACGGCAACTAACGCCAGCGGGACTAGAACCAGCGGGTGGTGATCACTTTCTTCGTGGTGTAGAACTCCACCCCGTCGCGTCCTGTTGCGTGCAGGTCGCCGAAGAAGCTCTTCCTGCGGCCGCTGAAGGGGAAGAAGGCCATTGGTGCCGCAACGCCCACATTCACGCCGAGCATCCCTGAGGTGGCGCGACGCTTGAACTCACGCGCCGCCTTCCCTGAGGCGGTGTAGATGGAGCCAGCGTTGCCGTACTCGTTGGTCTCCGCCATCAGGCGAAGCGCTTCGTCCAGATCCTTCGCGTAGAGGATCGAGAGGACCGGCCCGAAGACCTCCTCGCGCGCGAGCGGCGAGTTCTCTTCAATGCTGAGCATCGTTGGACCGACGAAGAATCCTTTTGCGGGACCAGTGCCGCGGCCGTCGCGAATCATTTTGGCGCCAGCGGCGACCCCTTCATCTACGAGGCGATGGATGCGCTCGCGCGCGTCGCCTCGAATCACTGGGCCGAGTGAGACACCTTCGTCAAGGCCGAAGCCCATCTTGATCGTCTCCGCATGTTCCACGAGTTTTGGGAGGAGTCGCTCGCGCGCCTCGCCAACTACGGTGAGAACAGATCCTGCAAGGCAGCGCTGTCCCGCGTTGCCAAAGGCTGATTCGGCAATGTTTGGCACGCTCTGGTCCAGCACTGCGTCCGGCATAGCGATGATGTGGTTCTTAGCGCCGCCGAGTGCCTGGACGCGCTTCCCATTCTTTGAAGCGGTCTCGTAGACGATTCGCGCGACGCGCTCGGAGCCGACGAAGCTCACCGCGTCCACACCCGGGTGGCTGATCAGACCGGTGACCGTCTCTACGGCGCCGTGCACCAGGCTGACAACACCCGTTGGGATCCCCGCCTCTTCGCAGATCTCGACGATGCGCTGCGACGAGAGCGGCGTGCGCTCTGATGGCTTCAGGATGAAGCTGTTCCCACAGGCGATCGCGAGTGGGAGCATCCACATCGGCACCATGAAGGGGAAGTTGAACGGGGTGATGCCAGCGACGACCCCTACGGGGAAGCGCACCATCTCCGAGTCAATGCCGCGCGATACCTGGTCGAGGTTCTGGCCCATCAGCAGCGTTGGCGCGCCGCAGGCGAAGTCGACCACCTCGATGCCACGGCGAACCTCACCAGCCGCGTCGGAGAAGACCTTCCCGTTCTCGGTGGTGACCAGCTTGGTCAGTGCCTCACGGTTGTCCAAGAGCGCCTCACGTAGTTTGAAGAGGTAGGTGGCGCGCTCTGGTGGTGGCATCTCGCCCCACTCGAAGGCGGCGGCGCGGGCGCCTGCGACGGCGGCAGCAACATCGGCGGTGTTGGAGAGGGGGACGTGCGCCAGGATCTGCTCAGTAGCCGGGTTTGGGACGACGAGCGTCTCGCTTGAGGATGACGCGACCCAGCGGCCAGCGATGAAGTTCTTCAGGGTTTCGGGCGCCTTCTGCGCGGCCAGGTGCTCGATGTTCATTGGCATGACGGCATTCTGCCGCAGGGGTGGCAGTTGTGCCGCAGGGCGCGGAAGTGTCGCACGCTGTGCGACAACGGCGGGTATTCTCTGCGTACGCGGTCGCTTGACCGAGGCAGCGAAGGGGGTCCCATGGCGGCAGTGAACGTTCGCACCGGGATGAGCGGAGCCGAGATCGTCGCTCTCTCGAAGCGCCACACCATGACCGAGTGGTCACCACAGGCCGCGGCGAACCCTATTCCAATCGAACACGCCAAGGGCTCGTGGTTCTGGACACCCGAGGGCGATAAGTTCCTCGACTTCAACAGCCAGCTGATGTGCACCAACATTGGACACGGCGATGAGCGCGTGCTGAAGGCGATCACCGATCAGGCGGCGAAGCTCGCCTATGCGAATCCCTTTATGGCAACCGAACCGCGCGCGCGACTCGGCCAAAAGCTCGCCGAGATCTGCCCAGGCGACATTGACGCCTTCTTCTTCACAAATGGTGGCGCGGAGGCGGTAGAGAACGCCTTCCGAATTGCGCGACTCTTCACTGGACGTCACAAGATTGCCGCGCGATACCGCTCGTATCACGGTGGCACGTCGGGGGCGCTTACGGCGACGGGTGATCCGCGGCGCTGGTTCACGGAGCCAGGCATGCCCGGCGTCTTCCGCATTCCAGACTTCCACGAGTTCGGCGCAGATGCGCCGCGTCCAGCCGCAGAAGTGCTCGCAGAAACGGAGAAGATCCTCAAGTTTGAAGGCCCACACACCGTTGCTGCGATCATCATCGAGAGTGTGGTTGGCACGAACGGCATCCTCATTCCGCCAGACGGCTACATGCAGGGGATGCGAGAGCTCTGCGACCGCTACGGCATCCTCCTCATCGCCGACGAAGTGATGGGTGGATTCGGTCGCACGGGGAAGTGGTTTGCCATTGATCACTGGGGCGTGGTCCCAGACATGATCACCATGGCGAAGGGGCTCACGAGCGCCTACGTGCAGCTTGGTGCGCTCGGGATGCGCCGCCACATTGCGGATCACTTCGCCGAAAAGGTCTTCGGCGCAGGACTCACGTACAACAGTCATCCGCTCGCCTGCGCCACGGCGCTTGCGACAATTGACGTGTACGAAGAGGATGGTTTGATTGAACGTGCAGCGGAGAGCGGCAAGAAGCTGCGCGCGCACCATGAGCGAATGAAGGCGAAGCACCCGTGCGTCGGACCGATCCGAAACATCGGGCTCTTCGGGATCATGGAGCTCGTGCGAGATCCGAAGAGCGGAACGCCGATCGCGGGGTTTAACGAGACGGTGCCAGAGATGGCGGCACTCGGGAAGTTCTTCCGCGCCAACGGGCTGTACACAATCGTCCGCTGGAACGGCTTCTTCACGACCCCTCCGCTCAACATCAGCGACGAAGAGTTGGACTTCGCCTTTGACGTGATCGATCGCGGACTCTCGGAGGTCGACGCCGCGCTCGGACTCGCCTAATGTCTGCCGCTGGAGCGGGTGGCACGCCGATCGGTGTTGACCCCGTCGCCCCCGTGCTCGTCCAGGTGGTTCGGGGTGAGATCGTTGAGGCGCAGCACCGCGGTGACGTGGTCGCTGTTGGAGATGGGGGAGTGGTGCGCGCGTCCCTCGGCGCCGCTGATCGCCTTGTCTCGCTCCGATCGGCAATCAAGCCGTTCACCGCGGTGGCGGTGCTGATGGCGGTGGAGGCTACGGGTGGAGAGATGAGTAGCGAGGCGATCGCACTCGCATCCGCGAGCCACGCTGGAGCCGACGAGCACGTTGCGGTTGCAACTGCAATGGCTGAGCGCTACGGCCTTGACCCCTCACTCCTTGTCCACGGGCGTCCGTCCCCCCTGCGCAGCGGCACACGCGGTGAGCTGCTTCAACACATGTGTTCAGGCCAGCACCTTTCGCTCCTTCTGCTCGCCCAGGCGATGGGCGCGGAGGGGCGGGGATATGACGCGGAAGAGCATCCGGTCCAGGTGCGCATCCGCGCCGTTGTGGGTGAACTTCTGAGCATCGACCTGAACGGTGCGCCAACCGGGGTTGATGGTTGCGGCATCCCAACGTTCGCGGTCCCGCTACACGTTGCAGCGGAGGGGGCGCGCCGTTGGGCAAACCCTGACTCCTCCGGTCTCCCCGCAGCGCTCGTCACAGCGCTGCATCGGGTGCGCGCGGCGGCGATCGCGCACCCACGTCTTATCGCGGGCGGCGGCTTCTTGGATACCGATCTCATCCGTGGCGGCGGCGGCGCGGTGGTTGCGAAGCAGGGAGCGGAGGGACTCTGTCTTGTAGGCGCACCTGGGATCGGCATTGCGCTGCACATTGATGACGGTGATGCCGCCGCGCGGGCAGGTCGCGTCGCTGCAGTTGCGGCGCTCAAGGCAAGTGGGGCCCAGGTAGCGGATGCAACGGAGCTTGACCTTCATCGAACGGTTCAGTTGCCAGATCCACGTGGCGGCGCCGCACTTGCGCATGCGGTGCCCACGAACGCCTTTGAAGCGCTCCACGTGAGCTGATCGTGTCGCCAGCTCGAATGCGAGTGAGCGAGGCGTGGCAGGTGCTTGGGGTTCCGCCGGCCCCGACCGTGTTGATGGTCAAGCGTGCGTTTCGAGCACGTGCAAAGTCGGCACACCCCGACGCGGTTGGTGGTGGTGCGAACCCAATCAAGTTTGCGCGACTCACCGAAGCGTATGAGATCGCACTCGCAGACGCCCGCATTGCAAATCGAATTGGCGCACCTTTGACACGTCAGACCCCACCAC
>JBBAWP010000011.1:21070-27876 GCA_040397155.1 Candidatus Limnocylindrus sp. | reverse complement strand
GACAATCTTGAGTGGCTCGGTGGTCTCGGAATGATCGATTTTCTTCGCGACACTGGAAAGCACCTCACCGTCAGTTACATGCTCGCCAAAGACTCCGTCAAGAGTCGGCTCGAAGGCGGCCTCTCCTTCACGGAGTTCAGCTACATGCTGTTGCAGAGCTATGACTTCCTCATGCTGCGCAAACTCCATGGGGTTGAGCTTCAGATGGGCGGGAGCGACCAGTGGGGGAACATCACCGCTGGGAGCGAGCTGATCCGTCGCGTGGATGGCGACGGACGCGAAGGGGCTCCGCTCGCATTCGGCCTCTGCTACCCACTGCTGCTCGCAAAGAGTGGCGAGAAGTTCGGAAAGACGGCAGAGGGGGCCGTCTGGCTCAGTGCAGAGCGCACCAGCCCATTCGCATTCCGCCAGTTCTTCATGGATCAACCGGACGAGGCGCTTGAAGAGCTCTTGCAGCGCCTCACGTTGGATGAGAGCGCAGCGATCCGCGCGCTTCTCGGGGAGCATGCGAAAAATCCTGGAGGACGCGCGGGGCAACGGCGCCTCGCAACAGCCGTAACGACACTGGTTCACGGCGAGAGCGAAGAGTTGCGTGCGCGCCAGGTTGCAGAGACCCTCTTTGGAGGCCCTGAAGGACGGGGGAGCGACCCACGCGCACTGGATGCGAGCGGACTCGCCACCCTCGCGGCGGAGTTGCCAACAGCGCCGCTCCCTTCTGTGGCAGAAGCCACGCTCATTGACCTGGTGATCGCGGCCGGCTTCGCTGCCTCAAAGAGCGAGGCTCGTCGACTCGTGGAGCAGGGGGGCGTCTCCATCAATGGTGATGCCGCCGCCGATCCAAACGCGTTGGGGAGCAGCTTCAGCCGCCTGAGCGACGGATCGCTCCTCCTGCGCAAGGGGCGACGCGACTATCGGATGCTGCGAGCGGGCTGAGCCCCTCGCCTATACTCAGCGCATGTCTGGTCACTCAAAATGGTCAACGATCAAACGCGCCAAGGGTGCGACTGACGCAAAGCGTGCTGCGCAGTTTACGAAGGTCTCTCGCGAGATCACAATTGCTGCACGCATTGGTGGGCCCGATGCAGCCTCCAACCCACGACTGCGCCTCGCCATTGACAAGGGGCGATCGCTCAACATGCCAAATGACAACATCAAGCGTGCGATTGAGCGCGCGTCGGGTCTTGGGCAGACCGACGCTTATGAAGAGATCACGTATGAGGGCTATGGCCCCGGTGGTGTGGCGGTCCTCGTCGAGGCGGCAACGGATAATCGAAATCGCACCGCCTCTGAGGTCCGCAGTCTCTTCACGAAGGCGGGCGGTTCACTCGCGAGCAGCGGGGCAGTAGCCTGGCAGTTCGAAGCGCGCGGCATCATTGAGTGCGGCGGCGATTTTGCAAAGGTTGGCGAGGCCGCGATTGAGGCTGGCGCTGACGATGTTGACGAGGCAGGCGGGAGTGTCTTTGTGTACGCAGACCCATCGGCACTTGAGAGTGTTCGCTCCGGTCTCGAAGGCGCTGGGGTGAGTGTGAAGTCTGCCGAGGCGAGCATCGTGGCGAAATCCACGATTGACGTCAACGCCGATGACGCCCGAAAGAATATGAAGCTGATTGATGCGCTCGAAGAGTTGGATGATGTCCAGCGAGTTACTGCAAACTTTGAGCTCTCATCAGAGCTTTTTGCTGAGCTGACGCGATGAGCCTGCGGGTCCTCGGCCTGGACCCTGGTACCGCAACCTTCGGATGGGGGATGGTGGAGAGTGGCGGAGAGCGGCCACGCTACCTTGCGCATGGACTGATCACAACCTCACCAAGCCAGTCGCTCGGGGAGCGCCTCCTCCAAATCAGGACGGAGCTCACGCAGATCGCTCGGAGTGAGCGCCCAGATCGGATTGCAATTGAGCGCCTCTTCACGCAGGGGAATCTTCAATCTGCGGTCGCAGTTGCCGCCGCGCGCGGACTCGCGTTGATGATCGCGGCTGAACTGCTCATTGAAGTGGTGGAGGCGACCCCTTCGGAAATGAAGCGCGCGATCGCGGGTGATGGGCGCGCCACGAAGAGTGGTGTGATTCGTGCGGTGACACAGTTGCTCAATATCGCTGGAACGCCACTCGCTGATGATGCTGCCGACGCGCTTGGCCTCGCAATCTGGGGTGGTGGTGCCGCCCGCATGCAGCAACTCGCCGGTTCCGCGCGACTCGATCGTTCGGCGTCTTCTGGTGCCTCCCAAGAGAGCGGATTCGATCGCGCAGTGCGTAGGGCACTCCGTGGAGAGCGGAGGTAGTCGTGTACGCCTTTGTTGCTGGGAGTGTGCGCTGGACCGAAGACGATGCCGTGGTGATCGTGAGTGGCGGACTTGGCCTCCGTATCCGCATCCTTCCTAGTCTCCTCTCCACACTTCGCGAAGGTGCCACCGTGGAGCTCTACCTGCATCACATCGTTCGGGAGGACCAGGAGTCCCTGGTTGGGTTCACGAGTCGTGATCAAGAGCGCTTGTTTGCAACGCTGCTCGACGTAAGTGGGGTTGGCCCAAAGGTTGCGCTTGCCCTCCTTGACACACACGGTGCCGAGGGGCTGCGCCGTGTGCTGGTGGATGGTGACGAGAAACTGCTCGCAACCGCCCCCGGAGTTGGTCGTCGCCTTGCCGCTCGTATCATCGTGGAGCTCGCTGACCGAATCGCGCGCGACGCAGCGGGCGACGGCACGCAGAAGGCGGGCGAGAAGGGGCGTGACGGAGGTGATCTTGCAGCGGCACTTCGTAGTCTCGGATTCCCGCCGCGTGATGCGCGTGAGCTCGCTGCTACGGTGGATGAGGACGCCGCTATGCGCGGTCAGCCGCTTGATGTGCGGCTGCGCGCCGCGCTCCGTGAGCGGGCATAAGCGGGCAGGGGGTGCGTGGTGACTGAGCCAGCGATCAACGACGCTGAGGAGCGAAGTCTTGAAGTTTCGCTGCGCCCCGCCTCGCTCGGGGAGTACATCGGCCAGGGCGAAGCGAAACGTTCGCTGACAACGCTGCTGCAGGCTGCGCGTGAGCGCGGCGAGGCGGCCGACCACCTGCTTCTGCACGGCCCGCCCGGACTTGGGAAGACCACACTCGCTGCGATCGTTGCGCACGAGCTTGGCGTCCAGATTCGCTTCACCTCAGGAACGGCGATTGACCATGGCGGAGATCTCGCCGCAATCCTGACGAACCTTGCGCCACGACAAGTGCTCTTTATTGACGAGATTCATCGCCTCGGACGCGCCGTGGAAGAGGTTCTCTATCCCGCTATGGAAGATCGTTCCATTGACATCGTGATTGGGAAGGGACCCTCTGCGCAACCGCTGCGCCTGGAGGTGCCACCCTTCACGCTGATCGGTGCAACCACGCGCATCGGGATGCTCTCTGCGCCACTCCGCGATCGTTTCGGTGCATCGCAGCGCCTCGACTTCTATACGGATGGCGAGCTCACCGAAATCGTGCAACGTTCGGCTGGGATCCTAGGCGTCAGCATCACAGAAGGTTCGGCGTCACTCATTGCAGCGCGAAGCCGCGGGACGCCACGGATTGCGAATCGACTCCTTCGTCGGGTACGTGATGAGGTTCAGGTGGCCGGCTCCACAGAGATCACGAAGGAGCGAGCCGCCACGGCGCTTGCCGGACTTCAGATTGATGACGCTGGGCTCGACGCAACGGATCGAAAGCTGTTGCAAGTGATGCTCGACAAGTTTGACGGTGGCCCAGTAGGCGTTGCGGCGATGGCGGCGCTCCTTGGGGAGTCGCCGGACACGCTTGAGGATGTCTTTGAGCCATACCTGCTCCGCATCGGCTTCCTTGACCGCACTCCGCAGGGGCGCGTGGTCACTGAGCGCGGTCGCGCACATCTCGGTCGTAGCAGTGCCTCGCTTTGGAGTGGGAGCTGAGCGAGAGCGCGCGGCTCGCCGCACTCTCTGATCCGTCAACGCTTCCAGTGCGCGCAGCACGTTCGCTGCGCTTTAGCGTCACCGCAACGGATCCCACCTCTAACGCTCGCGCCGGCACGCTCACGTTGCCACACGGTGTTGTTGAGACGCCAGATTTCATGCCCGTCGGGACGAATGCCACCGTGAAGTCGCTCGACCCAGAAGACCTGCACGCGATCGGTGCACAGATCATCTTGGCGAACACATACCACCTCTATCTGCGACCGGGTCACGAACGGATTCAGCGCCTTGGTGGCCTGAACAAGTTTGCCGCCTGGAGTAAGCCAATGCTGACTGACTCGGGTGGCTTTCAGGTTGTTTCGCTCGGACCGCTGATGCGAATCCGTGAGGCGGGGGCACGCTTTCATAGTCACTTGGATGGGAGCGAGCACCTCTTCACCCCTGAGCGATCCGTGGAGATCCAGGAGGCGCTCGGTCCAGATATTGCGGTGGCGTTTGATCAGCCAGTCATGCCAGGCTCAACCGAACGCCGCGATGTCCTGCGCGCCATGCAACGGACTCATCGCTGGGCAGTTCGCTCTCTGCGGGCGCACTCGCGGGGCGACCAGGCGCTCTTTGGCATTGCGCAGGGTGGTATTGATCCAGAGTTGCGGGCCGAGTCAGCCGCCTACATTCGTTCACTCCCTTTCGAAGGGATCAACCTCGGTGGACTTGCTGGCGATGAAACACCGGAGGAGCGCAACGCCGCAGTCGAGGCAACGATTGGCGCACTAGATGGCGATCGCCGCGTGCGTTACCTGATGGGTCTCGGATCGCCGGTTGACTTGCTTGAAGCGGTACTGCGCGGCGTCGACCTCTTTGACTCGGTCCTCCCAGCGCGGGTAGCGCGCAACGGCCAGGCCTGGGTCACTGGGGGTCGAATGAATCTCCGCAACGCCCGGCACTTAGATGAGGACCAGCCTCTGGACGCCGCCTGTGACTGCACGACCTGCCGCAGGTTCAGCCGTGCCTATCTGGCACACCTCTTCCGAGCGGAGGAGCTGCTCGGCTATCGCCTCCTCACCATCCATAACCTGCGCCATCTGAGTGCCTTCATGTGTGCCATTCGGTTGGCACTCCGCTCGGGTACACTCGCAGCCGAGCTGCCGCGGCTTCGTGCCGCGGCTGGGGGGCCGGGGACCCCTCGCTTAGGAGTCGGCGATGAGCCCTCCGAAGAGCCCGCTCGCGGCGCGATGCGTCCACGGTACGCCGAGGATGGCAGGCTTCGCGGAGTCAATCGACAGAGGGCAACAGCAAGAGAAGGCAGGGAATAGAGATGGCTGAGAAGAGCGAAAGCAAGAGCCCGAAGTCGGCGACGCCCGACAAGTCTGAAGCGAAAGTTGACGCCAAAGCGTCCACAGAGCGGAGCCGTGCGGTAGACGCCGCAATCCTCACGATTGAGAAGCAGTTCGGTCGCGGCGCGATCATGAAGCTTGGCTCGCGAGAGCGACTTGAGGTTGACACCATTCCAACCGGTGCAATCTCGTTGGATCTCGCGCTCGGCGTTGGCGGATTGCCACGCGGGCGCATCAGCGAGATCTTTGGGCCAGAGTCTTCTGGTAAAACCACGATCTGCCAGCACATCATCGCTGAGGCACAGCGTCGGGGCGGTGTTGCCGCCTTCATTGACGTTGAGCATGCGCTTGACTCTGCCTATGCGGCAGCGACGGGCGTTAACGTTGATGAGCTCCTCGTTTCGCAGCCAGACACTGGCGAGCAGGCGCTGGAGATCGCCGAAACGCTGATCCGATCAGGCGGCGTGGATATCGTCGTGATCGACTCCGTGGCGGCACTCGTGCCACGTGCGGAAATCGAAGGCGAGATGGGCGACTCGTTCGTCGGCATTCAAGCGCGCCTGATGAGTCAAGCGTTGCGAAAGCTCACTGGCGCAGTGGCGCGTTCAAACACAACGCTCCTCTTCACCAATCAGCTGCGTGAGAAGATCGGCGTAATGTACGGCAGTCCGGAGACCACCCCTGGTGGTCGCGCACTGAAGTTCTATGCGTCCGTTCGACTCGACATTCGTCGCATTGAGACCATCAAGACAGGCACCGAATCAGTTGGTTCTCGGGTGCGTGTGAAGGTGGTGAAGAACAAGGTTGCGGCTCCATTCCGCATTGCCGAGTTTGACATCATGTACGGCGAGGGGATCAGCATGGAGGGTGGCCTCCTTGACGTTGGTGTTGCGGGGGACATTGTCTCCAAGACCGGCGCGTGGTTCAACTTCGGCGATGTCCGACTCGGTCAGGGACGCGAGCAGTCGAAGGACTTCCTCAAGGCGAACCCAGCAGTCGCTGCCGAAATTGATGCGAAGATTCGCGCCGCTACCGCCACGCTTGACGTGCCGGTCGCACCTCCTGGCGACGGGGAGTAGTCGCGACGCGCGGTGAGACGCCGCAAAGATCCGGCGCTCATCAAGGAGCGCCATGCAGGAGCAGACGCCGCAGCGGTCTTAGAGGCCGCTGCGCGTTCGCTTTCAGGTGCCCCGCGCAGTAAGCGCTCACTGGTTGAGCGGCTGATTACTGCTGGCTACCCTGAGGAACACGTGATCACCGCTACGGATCGGCTGGAAGCGGTTGGACTCATTGACGACGAACGTCTCGCGCGTTCGTTGGTTGAATCGCGCGACCGTTCTCGACAGCGTGGTGATCGCGCACTGGTGCAAGAGCTACGTCGACGCGGTGTCCCTGATGAGATTGCGGTCCGTGTGCTTGCAGAACGATCAGACGAAGCAGAAGGCGAGCCGGTCCGTGAAGGGGAGCAGACACCGCTCAGCGCCGAGGAGCGCGCCGCCTATGCGGCAGCTGCAAAGGTGCGCCTCCGTGGAGGCGATGCTCGTGCTGAAGTGCAGCGCGTGGCGCAGGCGCT
>JBBAWP010000011.1:0-20970 GCA_040397155.1 Candidatus Limnocylindrus sp. | reverse complement strand
ATTACCGCGCGTCAGCCCGCGGAGCACGGCTGACAAGAGGGACCAATGGAAGACTTTAACGGGGTTATCCCCGTCGTTGCCGCCGTATTCGGCGTAGTCCTCGGCGTTCTCATTCGTCAGTTCATCGCCGCGGCAGGGATCCGCGCGGCCACCGTTCGAGCCCGCAGTATCGTGGAGGAGTCGCGGCAGCAGCAGAGCGCACTGATCATCTCCGCAAAGGGGGAGATCTCCCGAATGCGCGTTGCAGCCGAGGATGGCCTTCGCCAAGAGCGAGAACAGATCACGGCTGAAACGGAGCGCTCGCGCCTGCGAGAGGTGGCGCTCGGGGAGCGAGAGACATTCTTCGCCGAGCGTGAGGTTTCCGCTGCTGAACGTGAACGTGGCCTCCTAGAAGAGGCGGCGAACCTTGATGCGGCACGAGCCTCTGTGAACGCACGACTTGCTGAAGTGGCCGGACTTGACGCTGAAGCGGCACGCAAAGAGCTCCTCGTACGACTGACAGAAGAGGCGGAGACTGAGGCGCAGCGCCTGCGCGTAACCCTTGAGCGCCGAGCTTCCGAAGAGGCCGCGGATCGGGCCCGAGACATGATCTTGACGGCAATGCAACGGGTCGCCGCGGATCACAGCACGGAGCATTCGGTGACGCACATCAAGCTCGCAAGCGAAGAGATGAAGGGGCGTCTGATCGGCCGCGAAGGGCGCAACATCCGCGCCCTCGAGGCCGCAACCGGTGTTGAGCTGCTCATTGATGAGACGCCGATGCAGGTGACGCTCTCCTCCTTTGATCCGGTGCGGCGCCAAGTTGCACGGGTCACCATTGAGCGCCTGATGCAAGACGGTCGAATCCACCCGGTGCGCATCGAAGAGGTTGTTGAGAAGGCGCAGGGCGAGGTGGATGCTACCGCACTCAAGAACGGCGAGGAGGCAGCGCTTGAGGTTGGCGTAACCGGAATCCCGACCGAACTTCTCCGCATCCTTGGACGGCTGCAGTGGCGCACGTCCTACGGCCAAAATGTGTTGCTGCACTCAATTGAAACAGCACAGGTTGCAGGTGCGGTTGCAGGGGAGCTTGGCATGGATATTCGTGCGGCGAAAGTAGGCGGACTCCTGCACGACATTGGGAAGGCGCTTGATCACGAGATTGAAGGGACGCACGCAGCGATCGGTGCAGATCTTGCGCGTCGGCACGGAATGCCGGAGGGGATCGTCAATGCGATCGCTGCGCATCACCAGGAGGTTGAGTGCACCGCACGTGAGGCACCGATCGTGCAGGTTGCGGATGCGATCAGCGCGGCACGCCCTGGAGCGCGCGGCAATCAGGCCGAAGCACATCTACGTCGACTTGAGGATCTACAGAACATTGCGATGAGCTTCGATGGCGTAGAGAAGGTGTATGCGGTTCAAGCGGGGCGAGAGGTTCGCATTCTCGTCCGACCAGACAGCGTGGATGACGATCGTGCGAGAGAGATTGCACGGGATGTGGTGAAGCGTATTGAGGAGCAGCTCTCGTACCCTGGGCAGATTCGTGTCACGGTGATTCGCGAGACGCGGGCGGTTGATTACGCCCGCTGAGCGGGCTACGCCCCTCCTCGCGGTTGCGGGTCCAACGGCGGTTGGGAAGAGCGCAGCTGTACTTGCACTCGCTGTGTTGCTTGAGCGAGATGGGGCACGTGCGGTGCTGATCTCCGCGGACTCACGACAAGTGTTCCGAGGGTTCGATATTGGGACGGACAAGCTACCTGCCGAGGTGCTTGCGGAACGACCGCACGCTGGTATCGATGTTGCCGAGGCGGATCAGCCATTTACCCTGTATGACTGGCTCGCGATCGCGCGTGAGGCGGCGACCGGCACGACTGGTAGCGAAACGCCTCAGATCGCGATCGCTGTGGGTGGCACCGGCCTTTATCATCGCGGACTTCTGCGCGGCTTCTTGACCGGTGGCGCGCGACCACATGATCCAGAGCTTCGAGCACGGCTAGAGCGCGAACTAGCCGAGGAAGGACGAGAGCACATTGAGGCGCAGCTCCGTGGGCTCAGCCCAGCGGCGGCAGATGCAGTTGCGAATGCGAGCCCGCGGCGAATCCTCCGAGCGCTCGAGATTGCACAGTTGGGCGGTGATTCAATGGCAACAGAAGAGGAGCCGTGGTCAGGTCCGAACGCATATGTCCTTCTCGATGAGCCTGACCTTGCTGCGCACCGGACGAAGATCGCGGAGCGAGCGGCAGCACAGTTTGCTGGAGGTCTTGTTGCCGAAGCGAAGGCGCTCGCAGCACGACTCCCGGCCGAAACGCCCGCGCTTTCAGGGATTGGATATCGCGAGGCGTTGCAGCATCTCGCGGGTGATATCAGCGAAGAGAAGGCGGTCACGCACTCGTCAGGGCGAAGCTGGGCCTACGCGCGCCGACAGCGTACGTGGTACCGCGGAGAGCCAATCACGCACACGATTCACGCGGGTGCACTCCAAACTCCCGAAGAAGTTGCGGCAGCCCTTTACCCCATTGCGCGCAGCTTGATTGAGCAGGGTGGCGAGTAGGTGGGGGAGAAGAAGGTGCGACAAAAGCGAGCACCAATCTCGATTGCGCCGCCAGTAGAGCGCGCCTTCCTTATCGCGGTAGACACCGGCAAAGACGCTGGCTGGCCTGCGGTTGACAGCCTTGAAGAACTTGCCAGCCTCGCGCGTACCGCGGGGGCTGAAATTGTTGGTGCAGAGTGGCAGCAGCGGCGTCACGCAGACCCAGACACATACATTGGCGCAGGGAAGGCTCGCGAACTCCTCGCCGCAAAGGCTGAGACTGGGTTCACGCTTCTGATCGCAGATGACGAGCTCTCGCCAACCCAGCAACGCGGGCTAGAAGAGATCCTTGAAGTGAAGGTCATTGATCGCAGTCGCTTGATCCTTGACATCTTTGCGATGCATGCGCGCACTCATGAGGGTCGTCTTCAGGTTGAACTTGCGCAGTTGGAGTATCAACTTCCGCGCCTCACACGACTTTGGACGCACCTTTCGCGCACTGGTGGTGGCATCGGCACGCGAGGACCTGGCGAATCACAACTTGAAACTGACAGACGGTTGATCCGTGATCGGATTGCTCTGATGAAGGCGCGCGTTGACCAGGTTCGACGCAGTCGAGAGACTGGCGCAAAGGCAAGGGCCGCGGGCGGGGTGCCTACTGTCGCAATTGTTGGGTACACCAATGCGGGTAAATCAACGCTGCTGAACAGCCTTGTTGGAAGCACGGAGGTGCTTGCGGAAGATAGGCTCTTTGCGACACTCGACCCAACCAGTCGACGGCTAAAACTACCGAGTGGAGCCCACGCCGTCCTCACTGACACCGTAGGCTTTATCCATAAGCTGCCACACCAGCTCGTCGATGCCTTCCGTGCAACGCTTGAAGAGGTTGAGCGCGCCGATCTGCTCCTTGAGGTCATTGACGCTTCGGATCGACACTGGGCAGAGCACCGGGCCACCGTTCAGGAGGTTCTGGAAGAGCTGAACGTTGACGAGAAGCCGCGGATTGCGGTCGCGAACAAGTGCGATCGCCCGAATGCGGCGGCGCTCATTGAGGGGGCGATCAAAGTGGCGGCGGCAACAGGGGAGGGACTGCCGGAACTCCGCGCCGAACTTGAGGCACTCCTACAGCGACAAGGGGTCGCGGTCGATCTCGAACTGCCATACGGGGTGGTTGGCGAGGTTGAGGCGCTTCGAGCCAAGACCGGTATTCAGGTTGCATATGAAGACGCGGCGCTCCGCGTCACAGGGTTTGCCCCAGTTGAGGTTGCGAAGGCGCTGCAAGCGCTGAAGCGGCGGGCGATCGGACGAGTGCTGTAGCTGAGGCGGGTGGGTTAACTGGCCTCATGGCTGCTCCCCCTAGTGCTTCCGATAATGATAGTTATGTGACGAAGATGTGGTGGGAATGAGCACGAACGGGACGGCAAACGCGTATCCTCTTCCCCATGCGGATCGAATTCATCGCTCAAGCTGGCGTGAAGATCCATACCGCGCACGGTTCTATCCTCTGTGATCCGTGGTTCAATCCGGCGTACTACGCAGGCTGGTTTCCATACCCGCGAAATGACGGCCTTGATCATGAGGCCCTTGGGGCGACCGACTACCTCTACATCAGCCATCTCCACCGAGACCATTTTGACCCTGAGTGGCTCGCTCGCTGGTGCAGCAAGGATGCCACCGTCATCCTCCCCGCCTACCCGCTCCCTGAGCTTAGGGAGGCGCTGGTGGGCCTCGGGTTCCACACCTTCATCGAGACCGCATCTGGGGTTCCGGTACACCACAATGGCCTAACCATCGTGGTCGAGGCGCTTACGGCGCCTACGGACGGCCCGATTGGTGATTCAGCCTTACTCGTGGATGACGGGAGAGAGCGCGTTCTGAACTTGAATGACAGCCGCCCCATTGACCCCGATCGCCTCTTGGTCCAGGGGGCTATCGACATCTGCCTACTTCAGTTCAGCGGGGCGATCTGGTATCCAATGGTCTACGAGCTCCCCGAACGCGCCAAACAAGCGTTCGCGAAGAAGAAGCGTGCCGCTCAGTTTGCACGAGCGGCGCGATACGTAGAGATCATCGGCCCACGGGTCGTTATCCCTTCCGCTGGGCCTCCGTGCTTCCTTGACGACGACCTCTTCCGCTGGAACGACGTCTCCAATGCGGACGACTCCATCTTTCCTGATCAGCGCTTGATGGTCGAGCATCTTGAGCGTGCTGGCCAAGCTGCAGTGCTGATGCTCCCTGGCAGCTCCGGCGAATTTGACTCGTCCGGACGCTTCTCTGTGGAGCATCTTCATGGTGAAGCGTCCGTGCAAGATGTCTTTGCGGATAAAGAAGCGTATTTGCGCACGTACGCGAAGGTAGTCGCCCCGCGGATCGCTGCAGAAAAAGCCTCTTGGGTCGGTCCGCGTACAGATCTCGTTTCGGAGCTGAAAGCGTGGTTTGAGCCGCTCATGGCACTCGGCCCTCGAGTCTCTGATGGGATCGGAGCCGCTGTGCGTATTGAAACTGACGATGAGAGCGTTCTCCTCGACTTCCCGGAGCGCGAGGTGCGTGCTGACGATGGGCGTGAGGTTGACTTCCGCTTCACGATCCCCCGCCTCCTGCTGGATCACCTCATTCGAACGCGTACGGATGATTGGGTCAACTCGCTCTTCCTTTCGCTGCGGTTCAGTGCCTGGCGGCGCGGCGCATACAACGACTACATCTACACGTGGTTCAAGTGCCTCTCAGTGGCACGGATCCAGTACGCGGAGGGGTTCTACGCAGAGAATGGCCCCACAGAGGGGACCTTTGAAGTCGGTGGCTGGCAGGTGCAGCGCCGTTGCCCGCACATGAAGGCGGACCTCACACGATTCGGCTCGGAGGACGGCGAGACGTTTACCTGCAGCATTCACGGCTGGCAGTGGGACCTTGCCACTGGGCGTTGCCTCACCTCTGAGGGCCACCCGCTCTTCGCCCGCCCACTGAGTCCTACCGCGCAAGAGCACGCGGCTCGTCTTGCTGGTAGCGAGCCACCGAAGCCTGATCAGTACGCAGGCGGGCCTGAAGGGAGCTAGCGGCCCTCGAGAGCCTTCGCGAGGCGGGTGGCGAGCTCGGTCGAGCGCCCACCCCCCATCACAAGCACGACAGCACCAGCAGGAAGCGTGTCAGCAATCCGGTCAGCGGTAGCTTCAACGGACCCGGGAGCCTCTGCTGGTACCCCGCGGCGGTCAATCGCCGCAGCGAGCGCCGCGGAGCTTGTGATTGAGAGGTCCGTATCGCGCACCGCAAAGATGTCGGCAACGAATACGCGATCTGCAGCGGCACACGAGTGTGCGATCGGCTCGAGGAGGGCTGCGGTGCGGTGGTATGTCAGCGGTTCAATCGCGAGCACGAGCGGGCGATCTGGGTAGCGAAGTCGAACGGTTGAGATTGTCGCGTCGATGGCGGTGGGATGGTGGCCGTAGTCGTCCAGGATCGTAATCCCACCACGCTCATAGCGGACCTCCATCCGCCGACCGACCCCAGGGAAGGTCGCAAGGGCACTGCGGATCCCTTCTGGGCTCCCTCCGGTTGATGCCGCAAGCAGCGCGACCCCGAGCGCATTCGCGGCGTTGTGAGCCCCTAGGAGACCGATCGGAAGCTCGAGGCCGAGCAACCCTTTTGCAGCTGGGGCGAGAATCTCTGCACCTGGGCTCAAGGTGAGGTTTCGAAGAGCGACCCTCCCCTCCCCGGACTCGACTAACTCAGCGGTAACGTCAGCGTGCTCGGCAGCGCCTGTCTCTACGCGTCTGTGTGAACGGACAACGTACGTGAGGAGGTTCCCGTGATCGCGACCGCGGAGCGCAGCTGCAACCTCGGATCCACCGAGGTCGGCAACATTCACGACGAGGGGTCCCCGCTCAAGTATCGGAGTCGCCCAATCAACGAAGGTTCGAACGACGGCGGTGCGGTCGGCAAAAATGTCTGGGTGGTCCCAATCGGCGTTGAGGATGAGGGCTCCATCGGCGAGGTACGGGTCAAAATTGCCGCCGTATTCGTCCGCTTCCACAATGAAGCCAGGCTCGGTACCGAGATGAATGGGCGCCCCTGCAGGGCTCCCCTCCTCCTCTGCGAGGGGGCCGCCGACAAAAGCCGATGGATCACGCCCAGAGGCTCGGAGCGCTGCGAGGAGCCATCCGGTGGACGTGGTCTTCCCATGCGTCCCAGCGACTCCCAGAAGGGCGCCACCGCGCGTGGCGGCGGCATCTGCGATCACCTGCTGAACGGAAACGATCGCAAGGCCCGCCTCCCGTGCTGCCTTGAGCTGAGGGTGGTCCGGTTGCGTGCTCGTGATCGCCTTTGATGCCGCCACAATGTTCGCACTGCGGACCGCGTCGAGATCCCCTTCAGCGGAGATCTTGAGCCCTGCCGCCGTGAGCATCCGCGCCGTGTCAGGTGAGAGCTCACGGTCGTACCCAGTGACCTGAACGCCAAGGGCGGCGGCATGGAGGGCGGCGGCTGTTGCAGCTGTCCCCCCGACGCCCACCACATGAAGTCGGAGCGGGAGGGAGAGCGGAGCGCCTCGCCGAGCGGGGGCCAGTCC
Source organism: Candidatus Limnocylindrus sp. (assembly GCA_040397155.1). Taxonomy (GTDB): domain Bacteria; phylum Chloroflexota; class Limnocylindria; order Limnocylindrales; family Limnocylindraceae; genus Limnocylindrus. The sequence goes on along the minus strand of JBBAWP010000011.1, from coordinate 13,897 downwards.
CGCGCCGATCTCGTCGATCCGGCGAGTCACCAGGTCACCTCAGCGGTAGTTTTCGAACTGGAGGGGCCGATCGACCTCCATGGCGCGCAAGTAGTCAATTACCGCCTGAAGCTCGTCGCGTGATTTCCCTGTCACACGGACAGCCTCACCTTGAATCTGTGTCTTTACCTTCGGGAAGGTGTCGCGAATTGCCTTGGTGATCTTCTTTGCCGTCGGGTCATCTAACCCGCTGCGAAGTTTCACGTGAATCCGAAGTGTCTCGCTCCCCGCAGCCTCTGGCTTCCCCCAGCCGAAGGTGCGCAGGTCGATCCCCCGCTTCACCGCCTTCGATTCAAGGATGTCGCGGAGCGCCTTCAGGCGCAACTCGCCATCGACTCTGATGACCAGCTCTTCCTTCTCCTCTTCGATCTCGGCCGTTGCCCCACGGAAGTCGTATCGCGTGGCCACTTCACGTCGGGTCTGATCAAGCGCATTCTTCATCTCCTGACGGTCAAAATCAGAGACCACATCAAACGAGTTGTCTGCTGGCATCGTTACCTCCTACTTTCGGGTTGAGCCGAGGACGCGTCCGTCGCTTCGGAAGCTCCAGCTCTCAGGGACCCCTGCCGCCCCTAGTGCATCAAGCATACGGCCGTTGAGCGTGACAGCGGCGCCACGTGGATTTCCGAAGCGGATATCAATGGCGGTGTCCCCTCTGAGGGTGCGACTCTCGCCGTCGCGGAGCGTGATCCCTGTAGGTCCAACGGTCGAATCAATCGCACCATCGGTCCAGACGCGAATCCACGTCCCGCTCCCACTCCCGCTCACGGTGACCGTCACGCCTGCAAAGACAACCTCCACTTCACGAAGCACCTCGCTTACCGTCCCGTTCGGACCAGTTGCCTGGAACCTGATGCTCCAGGAGCCTGCCGGAAGTGAGAGATCACCCTGGATTGCGCCGCTGCTGTTGGCGGTGAAGGTGGCCACGACCTCTTCGCCACTTGCATCGGTGGCGGCGACGCTCACGATCGAGTTCGGATCGGACGTCAGGGCCACTGGGACGGCACCGCCACTCACGCGCAGCCCTGCCGTAGGGCTCGTTAAATCGAGGCGAGGAGCATCACTGACCGGAAGATTGACGATGAACACGCGACGCACCGCTCCTCCGCTTGAGGAGCCCGTAGCGGGGTCAAGAGCGCTGATGTCAACTTCGTTGCGCCCTCCCCCAAGAGGAACCTCAACGCTCCAAATCCCCGAAGCATCGGCTTCGGTGGTTACCGAGTCGCCCACCCCACTCTCAATCAAAACAATCGTCCCTGCGCCAGCAGTTCCTTGGATCACCGCCACTCGTGTCTCGGCAGAGAGGGTCAGCACCTCTTCGGCTGGGCTCACCACACTGAGACCCGGGGGGCTGGCGAATCTAATCAACTGAATCACGAGAAATGCAGTTGCCGCGAGAACACCGAGGCCAACGATCCCGAGTCCGAAGAGGCCCCGCAGAGCTGCGCGCAGTCCGTTCGACGCCGCTCCTCGCTCCTTTGCTCCTCCCCAGGTAGGAGGCACTGGTTCGCTTGTTGCACTCGCCGGAACCTCACCGCCCCATGCGGCTGACACCGCTGCGGGATCGAGCCCAAGGTGGCGCGCATACGTTCGGAGAAGTCCAAGAAGATAGACGCGCTCTGGCAGTGCCGCATGGTCCTCGCGCTCCATCGCGGCAAGGATGACCGGGCGGATCCGTAGCTCGGCTGCAACCGCATCAAAGGTCAGTCCGCGCGCTTCGCGTGCATCGCGAAGTCTCGCTCCAATACCAGGCGTCACACTTGGTGGGAGTTCACTCGCCTCGTTCATTCGACTCACTATCTGCGGCACTCGCTGTACCGCCACCGCGGTGCACGACACGCGCATTCGATCCATCGAACGCGCCAATGTAGCCACCCGCCTCTAGCTGATCAACAATTCTGGCGGCTCTGGCATAGCCGATACGCAGTCGGCGCTGTAGAAGCGATGCGGAGGCACGGTCATGCTCCTGAATCACCGCCACCGCCTCATCGAAGAGTCGATCGCGATCACTGTCGTCTGCAGTGCCGGCTGAACCTCCACCCGTACTCGGGGCGGATTCAACGATCTCAAGCTGATAATCCGGGAGGCCCTGAGCTCGCCAGTGGTTCACGACCCCTTCAATCTCCTGGTCTGAAACGAACACGCCCTGGAGTCGAATCGGCTTCGGTGCATCGGAAGGCTGGAACAACATGTCGCCGCGTCCAATCAAGTCTTCAGCGCCAGGTGCATCGAGAACTGTGCGCGAGTCAATCTGGCTCGCCATTGAGAATGCAATCCTGCTCGGGATGTTCGCTTTGATGAGGCCCGTTACGACGTTAACTGAAGGTCGCTGAGTTGCGAGAACGAGGTGAATACCAGTCGCGCGCGCCTTCTGCGCGATGCGCACGATCGGTTCTTCGGTGCTCCGACCATCCTGCATCATCAGATCGGCGAGCTCGTCAATAATGACCACAATGAACGGAATGCGGTCGTTCGGGTCAACGCGGCCCTCGTTGTAGGCCGCAATGTTCCGAGCGCCCGCTTCGGCAAACAGTCGATATCGGTTCTCCATTTCCAGCACTGTCCATCGAAGTGCTGCGGATGCCTTCTCTGCTTCGGTGATCACCGGAACAAGGAGATGTGGGAGTCCGTTGTATCCAGAAAGCTCAACGCGTTTTGGATCGATCAAGATGAGTCGCAACTCATCAGGTCGACAGCGGAAAAGGAGTGATGCAATTAGAGCGTTGACCATCACGCTCTTTCCTGAGCCCGTCGCGCCAGCGATCAGCAGATGCGGCATCTTGGTGAGATCGGTGGCTCGTGCTGCCCCCGCCACATCACGGCCGAGTGCGAAGGTCAGCCCCTGGCTGGAGTCTGCAAACTCTACTTCCTCGAAAATGCTTTTCAGTCCAACAACATTACTGTCGCGGTTTGGGATCTCAATGCCAACAACGGAGCGTCCAGGGATTGGTGCTTCAATTCGAATTGATCGCGCAGAGAGCGCCATTGCGAGATCGTCAGCGAGTGCTTCGATCTTGCTTACTCGTACTGAAGCGTCTGGTTCCAGTTCATATTGGGTAACAACGGGCCCGGCGCTAATTCCCACTACCTGCGTCGCGATGCCGAAACTTGCAAGTTTGGACACGATGATCTGACTGTTCGTCTCATGGTCCATCCCGGCTCCTGCACGGACCGGAGCGTGTGCTGTGAGGATTTCAGATCCAGGGAGCGTGTATTCGCGCGTTCCTGCGCTGGCTGAACGACTGCTCCCCTGTTCAGATCGCGCCGACAGGCCGTCGCGAACCGTTGATCCCGCAACTTTTGCCGGAGCGAACGTTGCTGAGAGCGGAGGCACAGGAGCAGGGACCGGGCGAGGGGCGTTCGAGCGTGCTGGTTCGTCAGCGAGGTGAGCGTCGTCGCTCGCCTCATCCGCATCGTGCTCGCGCGCTCGCTGATCAATAGTTTCGTCGCTGTCCTCATTCTCGATCGCTGAGGCGGTCGCACGTGCCGCGTCGCGATCGCGCTGAGCCTGCTCGCGACGCTCCGCCAGCTCCTCTACCCCGCGGGCAATCACTTCAGCGCTGGCGAGCGCTCCCGCCTTTGCCCCGCCAAAGATTGTCGTGAAGATCCTGCGAACCGTGGACTCAGCGAGGATCAGACAGATAGCAATTAGCAGTGCGCTCCACGCGGCAAGGCCGCCGATAGGTGTGAGGAGACTCGCAACACCGCCGCCTGCGATCCCTCCAATGATGCCGCCTCGACCGGGGAGGAGGATTTCAACGATCGCCAAGAGTGCCGGAAGCGCAGCGATGGCAAGGAGTGCGCGGAGGGCATCACGAGCAGACTTCTCACCGCTGCGTTCGTACCAGACACCGAATGCAATCAGCGCGGGTGGAAGCATCCAGCGGCCAGCCCCGAACCACGGAGCAAGAACGTCACGCAGTGCGTCAGCAAGGAGTCCGCGCCCCGGGAGGATCAGCCCAACCGCGAGCACGACTCCTGTCACTGCAAATACTAAGAAGACGAGCGTACGTGCCGCTGCGCCGCTGATCACTCTGCCGCCGCTGGTTCGAGTGCGGCGTCCGTCCCGTGCCACGTTAGACCTCGACGACGACCGGCACCACGAGTGGTCGTCGCCTCGTCTCTCGGCTCAAGAATCTAGAAACGGCTTCGCTAAGCTGCGCCTTGATCAGCCCTGTCTCCGCACTGCGATCACTCTTATGTTGGATCGCCTTCAGCGCGATGCTGATCGTTGCCTCAACCAGCTTGTTGTCCTCATCACCGTTGAGGAATCCTCGCGTTACGAGCACTGGGCGCCCAACTGGCTTTCCAGACTGCGCATCAACCGTCGCGAAGATCACCACAATTCCGTCATCGGCAAGGGTGCGTCGGTCCCGAAGCACGATCTCGCTAATCTCGCCAACCGAAGCCCCGTCAACGAAGACAGCGCCGTGTGCGACAGGCGTCGTGCGACGTGCGCTCCCGTCCGCATAGAATTCAATCGGCGTGCCGTTGTCGATGATGAACACGTTTGACGCACTGACACCCATCTGCGTGGCGAGCCGACCGTGCGCCACCTGCATCCGCATCTCTCCGTGCATTGGCACGAAGTGTCGCGGCTTTGTCAGCGCAAGCATCATCTTGAGCTCTTCCTGCGACGCATGTCCGGAGACGTGCACTTGGGCGATTGAGTGATAGATCACGTTTGCACCAGACTTGAAGAGATTGTCAATCGTTCTCCCAACCGCCTCTTCATTCCCAGGGATTGGCGAGGCCGACACGATCACCGTATCGCCGTTCTGAATCTCTACGTTACGGTGTTCTCCGTTGGCCATCTTCGCCAGGCCTGCCATCGGTTCGCCTTGCGCGCCTGTGGTTGCAATGACGAGCGGCTCCTTGCTCCTTCGGCCAATCTCCTCTTTCGCGATCAGTGGGGTTGGGAAGGTGAGATATCCAAGATCCCGCGCGATCTTTACGTTCTGCTCCATGGATCGCCCAACAACTGCGACCTTGCGTCGGAACTCCCCCGCCGCATCAAGGACCTGCTGAATCCGCGCAATGTTTGAGGCAAAGGTCGCCACGATCACCCGACCAGGCGCATCGCTGATGATCGACTTGAAAGCTTGGCCAACTACCTGTTCGCTTGGCGTGTAGCCCGGCGCTTCGGCACGGGTGCTGTCGGAGACAAGTGCCAAGACGCCCTGTGCGCCGAGTCGCGCGAGGATTGCGAAGTCGGCCGCCTTCCCGTCCGCTGGCGTCTGATCAAACTTGAAGTCGCCCGTGTGCACAACAGTCCCTACTGGCGTATGGATTGCATACCCCATTGCATCAGGGATTGAGTGCCCGACGCGGAACGGCTCAATCACGAACGGCCCAATCTCAATCTGATCGCCCGGGTCAAGGGGACGGAGTGGATTTGCGGTGACCTTGTACTCCTTGAGCTTATTGGCGAGAAGTCCACGCGCAAGCGTGCTCGCGTACACAGGCACTCCTGGCAGCTCGGGGAGGATGTGCGGGAGCGCGCCAACATGGTCTTCATGTCCGTGCGTGATGAGGACCGCCTTGACCGCGCTCTTTCGCTCGCGCAGGTAGGTGATGTCAGGAATGATGATGTCTACGCCGAGCGTGGTCTCGTCAGGGAATGCGAGACCGCAGTCGACGAGGATGATCGTCTCCTGGTACTCGTAGAGATAGAGGTTTTTTCCGATCTCCCCCATTCCACCGAGCGGAATGAGTCGGAGTGGTGGCCCGCTTGGGGCCGCGCGGTCCGGACGCTGTCCTTGCGCAGGGCGTTGACCCGTTGGCCGTGCCGGCGCAGCTGGTCGAGCCTGCGGCTGCCCCTGCGGTCGCCCTTGCGGTCTCCCCTGTGGGCGTGCAGGAGGACGCTGCCCCGATGTTCCGGAGCCACGCTGTCTCATTCGGCCTCACTTTCAAAGAGGCGGAGCTGTGCCCGCTCCGCAGTAGGTTCTTGCTGCAACAGCCTAGCCTCCCCCGCTCCTCCGCGAGCGGAGGCCCACCGAACACGTGCCGCAGGGAGTTCTCGGACCAGCGCACCCATATCCCGCTCGAGCGTTGGGCGCAGCGCGCCGTTGTGGAGAGCCGCTGCAGGGTGATAGAGCGGGAAGAGGGTCGCGCCGAGCGGAAGCCCCACCCCACCATCCAGCGGGTTCCCGTGGACTGCGGAGATCTTCGCGTCTGGGGCGAAGGCGCGGAGGGCGTGCCGGCCGAGCGGAGCGACCACCACTGGGCTCAAAAGAGCAAGTTGGCGCTCCAGGAACGGTGCGCAGGCGGCGATCTCCTCAGGTGCTGGGTCACGGTTCTCGGGTGGGCGGCACTTCACTACATTCAGTACGAATACATCCTCTCGCGTACGCCCAGTGAGCCCGAGGAGGAGATCGAGAAGCTTTCCGGCTGCCCCAACGAACGGTCGACCCACCGCATCCTCACTCGCTCCAGGGGCCTCTCCGACGAAGAGCAACTCGGCGTTTGCACTCCCCTCGCCAGGGACGCTGTGCGTTCGAGATGAGCCGAGGGGGCAGGCCCGACAGGCCTCAATCTCATGCGCGAGCGTGGCGAGCGCCGCCGCTCGCCCTTCAAGCACGCGGTGCGCTTCCCCAGAGCAGCTGGCGCTGAATCAGAAGTTCGGCAATCTGTACTGCATTAGTCGCAGCTCCCTTGCGGACGTTATCGCTCACGACCCAGAATGCGAGCCCGTGTTCAACGCTTGCATCCACGCGCACGCGACCAACGAAGATCCCGTCGCTTCCGGATGAGGTTGCAGCGAGCGGATAGGTGTGAGTTGCAGGGTCGTCCTGTACAAAGACGCCATCTGTCTGTGCAAAGACTGTCCGTGCACGGACAGGCGTAATTGCTCGCTCAAGCTCAACGTGCACCGCCTCGGAGTGACTGACCTCAACGGGGATGCGCACTGCGGTCGCACTGATGCGAAGGTTTGGGAGGCTGAGTATCTTGCGGCTCTCACGCACCACTTTCTGCTCCTCTTTCGTGGAGCCGTCCTCCAGGAAGACATCGATCGCGGGAATTGGACTGAGGACGACCGGGTGTGGATAGATGGTTGAGACAGGCTGCTTCCCTGCCACCACAGCGGCCCGCTGCTGCACAAGATCGTCAACAGATTCTGCGCCGGCACCAGAAACTGCTTGATACGTTGCAACTACCACGCGTCGAAGGCCCGCCTCTTCCTGCAGCGCCTTTAGAAGTGGCGCGAGCTGCATCGTTGAGCAGTTTGGGTTGGCAATGATTCCGTGGTGTCCACTGAGTGCATCGGGGTTCACCTGCGAGACCACGAGTGGCACCGTTGGGTCCATGCGCCAGGCGCTTGAGTTGTCTACGACCGTACACCCACGTGCCGCCGCTTCAGGGGCGAGCCTCAGGCTCACGTCGGCCCCTGCGCTAAAGAGCGCAATGTCGACGCCAACAAAAGCATCCGGAGTCGCTTCTTGGACTGGAACCTGTGCGCCACGGAAAGAGACGCTCCTCCCTCCTGCAGACGCTGCCAACGGCAGAAGCGTTCGAACAGGGAAGTTGCGCTCCTCAAGGACGCTGATCATGGTGCGACCAACAAGGCCGGTCGCGCCAACGACGGCAACGACATACCCGTCGCTCCCAGTACCGGCCCCATGCGCTGCGCTGCTATTCATGCCGCGAGTATAGCGAACGACCCGCCGCTCTGGCGACGGGTCGTTCGAACGGAAACGTGATCGGGGCTGGCCCCACGAAGGTTATTCGCGTGGCGCAGCCTTGTGGCGCTGCATGGCAGCTCGGCGGGAGAGGTTTACACGACCCTGTCGATCGACCTCCATGACGACCACCATGATCTCATCGCCAACAGCAACTTCGTCTTCAACCGTATTGACTCGGTAGTCAGCGAGTTCGCCGATGCGAACGAGCCCTTCCTTGCCAGGGAGGATTTCAACGAAGCAGCCGAAGCCCATGATGCGGGTCACCTTACCCATGTACAGGGTGCCCACCTCAACCTCCTTGGTGATGCCGTTGATGGCATCGAGTGCACGCTTGGTGCGCTCTGGGTCGCTCGAGGCAATCTGCACGGTTCCATCATCTTCGACATTGATGTTGACCTGGAAATCATCCTGCAGCTTGCGGATCACTGCCCCGCCCTTGCCGATGATGTCGCGGATCTTCTCAGGGTTGATCTTGATGGTGGTGATTCGTGGCGCGAAGTCTGAAAGCTCAGGTCGCGCGGTAGAGATCACCGCATCCATCTTGTCGAGGATCTCGAGTCGCGCTGCAAGCGCATCCTTGAGACCGGTTCGAATGATCGCTCCCGTGATGCCCTGTACCTTGATGTCCATCTGAAGCGCCGAGATTCCCTCGCGGGTCCCCGTCACCTTGAAGTCCATGTCGCCGAACGCGTCTTCCTTGCCGAGAATGTCGGTAAGGACAACGAACTCGCCGCCTGGCTCTGACATCAGGCCCATTGCTGCACCAGCAACCGCGGCCTTGATCGGTACGCCCGCATCAAGCAGCGCCAAGCTCGAGCCACACGTGGAGGCCATCGAGGTGGAGCCATTTGAGGTTACGCACTCTGAGACAACGCGAATTGTGTATGGGAACTCTTCCGCGGATGGAAGAACTGGGAGGAGCGCTCGCTCAGCGAGTGCACCGTGTCCAATCTCTCGGCGCCCAGGTCCACGCATCGGCTTGTTCTCACCGGTGCTGTACGGCGGCATGTTGTAGTGATGCAGATAACGCTTCGTCGCAACCGGCGAGATCGTATCCAGGCGCTGGGCCTGGGCGATCGGGCCGAGTGTTGCAATGCTGAGCGCCTGCGTCTCGCCGCGCGTGAAGAGCCCCGTGCCGTGGGCACGCGGCAGAAGTCCAACCTCAACGGTGATCGGGCGGATCTGATCCACCTTTCGGCCGTCAATGCGGATCCCCTCCTTCATCGTGAGAGCGCGACCGGTCTTCTTATGCATGTAGCCGAAGAGGTTCTTCCCGAGGCGCGCCTTGCGACGTGCCGCTTCGAGAAGCGCCTTCGGTTCACCCTTCCCGCTACGGGCTGCACGGATCGAGTCGCTGATCCCCTCCTTGAGGGTGGCGAGTCGCTCTGGGAGCTCTGCGGCGAGGAGGAGGAGTAGCTCTGCAGTTGCCTCTGCATCGGTCCCTGCGCGGTGCGTTGGGGCCGTCGCTACGCCGTAGATGCGCGCCAGATCGCCGAGCTTGAACGACTCGCTCTCTGGGTACGCTTCACGGAAGAGGACAAACGTATCGAGGTACTGTCCCTGCTCCGTGGCGAAGCTGCGGCCCTTGCCGAGCGCTTCGTCGAGGAAGGAGACATCGAAGCCAAGGTTATGCCCAACGATGATTGCCCCCTTTGCGAAGTCGGCAAACTTCTCGGCCGCCTCCTTTGGCGCGATCCCCTTCTTCAGGTCAGCCGTGGTGATGCCGTGCATCTGTGCGCCCACGATTGGGTTGCCAGCATTGACGAGCGTGCTCCAACGGTCGGTGATCTTGCCACCCTTGATCTTCACGGCAGCAACCTCAACGAGATCCGAAAGCTTCGAATCCAGTCCGGTGGTCTCCGTATCAACCACGACGAATGTACCGCCGTTTGCAGCGGCCTCTGCGAAGGTGAGGACACTATCGACGCCAGGCTCAATGTATGGAACGCGCTTTGCCTTCCCTACCTTTGCGCGCAGCTGCTCCTGCAATGAGATCAGCGCCTTGATGGCGTCGTGGCCAAACTCAATCGCCTCGGCCATTTTCGCTTCGTTGATCAGATTTGCCCCAGCCTCGACCATCATGATCGCGTCGGCTGTGCCGGAGACCACAAGGTCAAGATCGCTCGTCTCAAGCTGTTCAAAGGTTGGGTTCAAGATGAACTTGTCGTCGACAAGGCCAACGCGAACGGCACCAATTGGCCCAAGGAATGGAATCTCTGAGATCGTGAGCGCCGCTGATGCAGCGATCGTCCCGAGGATGTCTGGATCGTTCTCCTGATCCGCGCTCAGTACCGTGATAACCACCTGGACGTCGTCCTTGTAGCCCTCAGGGAAGAGTGGTCGAATCGGTCGGTCGGTAAGTCGAGCAGAGAGCGTTGCGTTCTCTGAAGCCTTCCCTTCGCGCTTGATGTAGCCGCCAGGGATCTTCCCCGCCGCATACATGCGCTCTTCAAATTCAATCGTGAGTGGGAAGAAGTCGAGGCCCGGCCGTGGGTCGCTTCGATTTGCGGTGCCGAGGACGACCGTGTCGCCGTAGCGAACCGTCACGGCGCCGCCTGCAAGGCGAGCCATTCGTCCCGTCTCAATGGTGAGTGTCTGGCCGCCAAACTCGGCGGATACGGTTGTGATTTCCATGTTGCTCCTCTTCAGGCCGCGCCCACATGGCGCCCGGCCGATCTAGTTACTCAGCGGTGCTGAGCGGGGGTTAGCGACGGAGGCCGAGCTTCTCGGTGAGTGCGGCGTGTCGAGCCACATCCTCGCGTCGTAGGAAGGTCAGCAGGCGACGTCGCTGACCGACGAGCTTCAAGAGCCCACGGCGCGAGTGATTATCCTGCTTGAATGTCTGAAGGTGCCCAGTGAGCCCCTCAATGCGCTCCGTGAGGAGTGCGATTTGGACCTCGGCAGAGCCGGTGTCCTGAGCGTGTCGCCCATTTGCAGCGACGATTCGCTCGGTCGTTGTTCTATCTAGTGGCAAGGTCTCTCTCTCCTGTCTGGGGGGCTCCAAGGCCCACCCCATCTCATTTCACATCTCTTGGATGCACGGAGCGTAGCAATCAGCGCCCACTCCGTCCAGCGAGCCGCCTCAGCAGGGCTGCGCGCAGCCGAGTGACCCCCTCAGGAAGTCGCTCGGTGGCAGTACGGTCAAGGCTAAGGGTCCGCTCCGCAGGGTCAAAGCGAGCGCGGGCTACCCGCCCCGTGAGGGGGAGGCGGCCCGAGCGGTGGGCTGCCACGCCGATCCGGATCTCGTACTCCCCTGCTGGCGGGAGGGCGAAGCCCTCCCCTTCAACCTGCAGATCGAGGCTGCCTGGGGTGCGCTGTGCCGTGATCGCATGCGGTCGGCCGAGTGCCCGGGCGGCCCCGGAGAGTTCCCCAGCCGCTATCGCTGCACGAATCGTCGTGCTCCGAATTGGGGCTCCCTCCGCGCGCGCCTCCGCAACCGGGTGTACCTGAATTCCGCGAGTAGCCCCCCAGGAGCGAATCCTCTCGAGGCGCCCCTCTCTGCCGCGCCCAAGCGCGCTCTCTGGCGAGAGCACAATGCTCCGTGCCCCCGTTGCAGCGACCAGGCGTGCAAGGAAGGGCTCCCACTCTGTGTCGCGCATCTCTGCGTCAAACGGGAGGTCGCACCACTGCTCAACACCTGCGGACGCGAATCGCATCTCAAACTCGATGGGATCAAGGAGCCGGAGCGGCGCAACACCGCGGATGAGAAGGTCGGGGTGCGGGTCAAATCCGATGTGGATTCGATGAAGCCCTGCAGACGCAGCGAGGCGCTCAGCAGCAGCCAGGATGCGCTGATGTCCTCGGTGTAAGCCATCAAAGATTCCAATCGTGAGAACGGCGCCATCCTCTCGCGCACCAGCGAGCGACGCACCCTCAAGCTCTTCCCATCCGAGAAGGCGTGATTCGCTCGCCACCTGGTTAAGGCTCACCCTGCCTCCACTGGATGCCGTCTCCCTGGTGGCGTTGCATTTGGGGTGATGAAGACGCGTTCCGGCTGCACGCCAGCGTCCGTGCGCCGCCCAAGAGCGGCAAGTTGGTCCGCAACCATCAGGCGAACCTGCTCACCTATTTGGATGCTCTCTACAGCGGCCCCACACAGTTGTGCCGAGATTGCAGCGCCGTCGCGCAAGAGAAGCGTCGCCTCTTCGTTCAGATCAACGCGTGGAATAGTTTCGATGCCTGCATCGAGTGGCAGGAGCAACTCAGAGAGTCGTCCCGCAAGCGCCGCTTCAGCGATCGCCGACATTGGGTGTGCCTGCGCAACGTTGAACGGACCAGATCCGATCCGCCGCAGTGCAACCAGGTGAGCACCACTCCCCACTGCTGCGCCAAGATCGCGTGCGATCGCACGAATATACGTCCCTGAGCTGACATCCAGCTGAGCACCCATCAGAGGTTCTTCAGGGTGACTCTCGTCCCATGACGTCACCTCAAAGCGGGTGATCTCAACGGTGCGGGGGGCAAGATTGACCACCTCTCCCGCGCGTGCACGTTCATAGGCACGCACGCCATCAGTGCGCTTCGCGGAGTGACTCGGGGGAACCTGTTCAAGCGCGCCGCGAAAGCGTGGCAGCAGCTCTTCAACTTGATCACGCGTCGCACGTGTCGTAGCGCCCGTAATCAGTTCGCCGTCGAGGTCGTCGGTCGTGGTTGCGCCGCCGAACGAGAATGTTGCCTCGTAGCGTTTCGCTCCTCCCTGATGCAGGGCGGCGAGGCGTGTTGCGCGTCCAAGGACGAGCACCAGAAGGCCGGTGGCAAACGGATCAAGTGTGCCGCCATGACCAATCCGCGGCTGACCTGCAATACGACGCACCTTCGCCACCACATCGTGACTCGTTGGGCCATTCGCCTTGTCAACGAGAAGAATGCCGTCAATGCCAGGGGTACTTGGACGTCGACGTGCCATTGCTAAGACTCGGTACCGCGCCCCGTACGAAGTGAGGTGACACCGCGAAGTACGGCTGCGACTGCATCATCAAGTGGGGCCGCAATACTCGCCCCGGCCGCACGCGCGTGCCCACCACCTTGAAAGAGCGCGGCAATCTTGGTGGCATCGAGGCCCTGCTCCTTTGTCCTAATGGAGAGGCGCGTGGAATCAGCTCCCTCCTCTTTGAAGAAGAGTGCGACATCCGCTTCATTAATCTGAGCGAGTGTGTCAACGATCCCTTCGGTCTCCTCTGGCTGTGCGTTGGTCTGCTGCAGGTCTGAGTTCAAGACAGCGGCCCAAACTGTCAGTCCGTCATCTGAAGTTTCAATGCGATCGAGCACACGCGCGTGGAGACGCACCTGTGTCGCGGGCTTGGAGCGATAGAGGCGCCGGGAGATCTCACTGATTGGAGCCCCAGCCTCGAGGAGGAGACCCGCCACCTGCAGTGTCCGAGGGGTCGTGTTGCTGTGCTGGAAGGTTGCGGTGTCCATGATGATTCCTGCGGCGAGTGTGGCGGCGAGACGTCCCTCTTCGGCAGCGAGATCAGATCCAAGCGCAACGGCAATTAGCGTGATCATCTCGCATGTTGCTGCAGCCGTTGGGTCAATCCACTGCAGTGGTGAGGTGCTGCTGTTCGAGACGTGGTGATCAATGGTTGCTCGGGTCACACTACTCGGCAACGCCTCCATGAGCGCGCCTGCGCGTCCGGCACGACGTGCCTCGCCACAGTCGACGAGAATTACCGCATCAGGAGTCCACTCAGGCGGCGAAGTGAGAACACGATCGATCGTTGGGATCACGTCATAGACCTTCGCCGGAGCGTCTGCACAGAAGACCGCAACCTCAGCTCCTCGCTGCGTCAGAATTGACTGGAGCCCTAGCGCCGCCCCGAGCGCATCTGCGTCAGGTCGTTCATGTGGGATCACCCAGATCCGTTTTGTGGTTTGCAGAAGCTGCAACAGTTCGGCTGGTACTGCTGCGCTCGCCTCCGCGTGAAGAGCCGATGTTCGGGTCAGCAGCGTCATGAGCCCTCCCCTGTCTGTCGAGGTGCGCTAGGGCTCGGGAGCGGAGCAAGATCATCGAGCGGATCATCACCTCGTTCAATGCTTCCGAGTAGTTGCTGGATTCGGCTGCCACGCTCACCCGCAGCATCGAGCTCAAAGTGCAACGCTGGAACGCGCCGAATACGGAGGCCCTTTGAGATGACCGTGCGCAAGTACGGCGTCGCGCTTCGCAGTGCCGCCAGAGA
>JBBAWP010000010.1:21463-27991 GCA_040397155.1 Candidatus Limnocylindrus sp. | reverse complement strand
ATCAGATGGAGCAGCTCATCCGAACCGAACCAACGCAGTGGAACTGCTTCAAGCCACTCTGGCCAGACGCAGTTGAACAACAGCGACTAGAAGCGCTTGCTGCGCTGATGGCAACGCAACACGAGCGTGGAGCAAGAAGCGAGTGATGCGGGACGTGGCGCGCACTCTCAGAGACCAAGTCCTTGGCCGCGCAGCGATCGCTGGACTCACGCTTCTCTCGTACATGCCAGAGCAACTCTTGCTTCTCGTTGCACGAGCATGGGGAGTGATCGGACCAAAGGTGCAGAGCGCGCGCGCGCGACAAGGAGCTGCAAATCTGGCGCGAGTCTACGCGCACCGTGATGGGCAAATGCCATCTCCAAACATGCTGCAACGTGGCGTGCGTGGCCTCTTTGAGCACCATCTTCGTTTCTACATTGAGAGTGCGCGCGCGCCTCGACACGCGCGCCAAATCATTGCTACCCGCGTCACGGTTGAAGATGAACTCGCAGTTGCCGCTGCGTTCACCCCCACCGCTGGCAGCGCAATCTTTCTTGCCGCCCACTTTGGTGCCATTGAGCTTCCAGGGAGCATCCTTGCGGATCGCTCTGGTCGCACGCCTGTTGCCCCAATGGAAGAGATTGCTAACCCCGTGCTTCAGGCGTGGATGCTTCGCGTGCGCGGTGAAGGGCTTGGCCTGCGCATTATCCCTGCACAAGGTGCGGCAGAGGTGATGAGCAGCGAGCTCGCAGCGGGCGGAATCGTGGGGATGGTGGGGGACCGCAATATTGTTGGCGCTGGGGTGCCAGTCAAGCTGTTTGGGTTCGCTGCACGACTTCCGATTGGACCGGCGTTGCTTGCGGTAGAGTCTGGCGCACGCCTCTACGTTGCTGCGGTTATTCGCGAGCCTCGCGGAAAATACACTGGATATATCCGCACAGTCAGAGTTCCAATTGAGGGTGATCGTATGGCACGAACACGGGTGACGTTGACAGGGATTGCCGCTGCATTTGAAGAGCTCATTGCGAAAGCACCAGAGCAGTGGTGGACGCTCTTCTATCCAATCTGGGACGATCTTCGCGTATGAGTCAGAGCGTGTCGCGTGCCGATCTACACATTCACACGATGGCTTCGGATGGGACGGCGTCTGTCTCCCAGGTCTTGGCTCGCGCGGAAGAAGTTGGTCTTGATCTGATCGCGATCACGGATCACGACCGAATTGATGCGGCACAGGCGGCGCAGCAGATGGCGCAACAGAACGGACTGCACGTTCAGGTGGTTGTTGGCGAGGAGATCTCCACGCTGCAAGGCCACCTCCTCGGCCTCTTCCTGCAGGAGCGAATTCGCCCGCTGCGCTCACTGCGACGCTCAATCGCTGAGATCCATGAGCAGGGAGGGATCGCAATCGTGGCCCACCCGCTCTTCCCGCACCCGCTCTGCGCCCAGGAGGGGACGATCCGCTCCGTTGCCGTGGATCGCGACCCCGCCAGCCGGCCGGATGGCATTGAGACATACAACCCAACGATCTTCGGCACCTACCCACGCCGCCGCGTGGCGAAGCTCAACCACGAGCTCGGGCTTGCAACCATCGGGAGCTCGGATGCGCATGTCTTGAGCGCGATCGGTCGCGTCTGGACAGCCTTTGAGGGTTCAAGTCCAGAGGCGCTCCGCAACGCAATCCTCTCGCGCACCGTAAGCGTTGGCTCAGGGAGCGATCACACGCTGACAGAGAGCCCTGGAATCTTCGGTCGCCAACTTCTCCGCAATCTCATCGGTCTCGGACAAGACGTTGCTGGTGTCACACGACCGCTTTGGACACTTGGTGGTGAGCGACGCGGTCGAGACTTGGGTTACCCGGGGAGCCGCCGTCGGCCGGCACGATACGAACCGGAGGACGAGCGATGAAGATCGGCATTGTCACTCCGTACGCATACCCCATGCCGGGCGGCGTCAATGATCATGTCGGTTCGCTGTATCGAGTCCTACGTGCGCGCGGGCATGATGTGCGCATCATCACCAGCAGCCACGGACTTCAGAAGGCGAGCGAAGGAGACATCATCCGCGTTGGAAAAGGATTTAGTGTTCCATTCAATGGCTCCATGGGAACAATCACGTTGAGCCCCACATATCTTGCGCAGATGCGCGCGATCTTGGAGCGAGAGCGTTTTGATGTACTCCACTACCACGAGCCGTTTGTTCCATTCTTGAGCTTGGTAACGCTCACGATTTCAACCTCGGTAAACGTTGGAACCTTCCATGCGTTCGGTGGACTCTCCATCAGTTATGAATTTGGGAAGCGGATGCTTGGACATTACGCAGGAAAACTGCACGGAAGGATTGCCGTCAGCCCCGCCGCGCGACACTTCATCAGCCGCTACTTCCCTGGCGAGTACAAGATCGTGCCAAACGGCGTGGAGCCCAGCCGATATCAGCGCGCGGTACCAATTGCTCGGTATCGTGACGGCGTCCCTAACATTCTCTTTGTTGGTCGCATGGAGCCTCGGAAGGGTCTCATCCACCTGCTGCGCGCCTTCCGAAAGTTGCAGCGCGATGGTGTCCGTGCGCGGCTACTTCTTGTTGGTACCGGACCAGGTGAGCGGGAAGCGCGTCGCTATGTACTGACGCGGCAACTCGACGACGTAGAGTTCCTCGGCCGCGTGTCAGAGGCGCAGAAGGCGCAACTCTTCAAGACGGCAGATATCTATGTCTCACCAGCCACCGGGCGAGAGTCGTTTGGGATCGTGCTGCTTGAGGCGATGTCAGCTGGCGCACCAATCATCTGTTCTGACATTCACGGATATCGCGGTGTGGTGCGGCGTGAGCGGGACGGGATCTTGGTGGAGCCAGGAAACGCCGATGCGCTCGCCGCCTCCATTCGTCGATTGATTGATGACCCGGCACTCCGCGCGCAGCTTTCGCGCGCAGGTGAAGAGCGAGCGCAACTCTTCACGTGGGAGCGTGTCGGTCAGGCGGTTGAGGAGTACTACGGATTTGTGATCCGCAGGCTTGCGGAACAGGGCGAGCTCCCGAAGGGATTTAGCGCGCCGATTCCTCCGCCACCCGGCCCGCGAGTTCGCACAGCAGGCGAGCGGTAAGCCCCCACACGCGGCGTTCGCCTGGAACTGGAATCACGCCGTATCGCATGAGTTGACCCTGCTCCTCTACGTCGACAACGTGCACTGCATGCCGCGGGTCGAAGAGGCCGAGTTCTGCGCCGAGGGTTTCGGCAACCTCGCGCGGGTCTGGTGTGATCTGCGGAGTTTGTGGCGCAACGGCTACGAGCACCTGAATAAGGAAGTTGGTGGCTGGCACATAAGCGGGGTCGAGCGAACCGACGAAGCGAATCTCATGCTCGGGGTCTGCTGCGTTAAAGCCGAGCTCTTCATGCAGTTCGCGGATCGCCGTCTCTTGCGCAGTCTCGTTGCCTTCTACCTTGCCTCCTGGGAGGGCGATCCACCCCCCATAGCCGCCGTGCTCTGCGCGACGAATTAGCAGCACCTGGCAGTCGAATGGGTGTGGGTCAACGCTGTCGCCACCACCCGTTGGGCTGCAGCTCCCCAGAGCCACAGGTGGCACCAGGAGGGCGGTCACCACTGCAATGCGCGGATTCGCACTCGCGGGTGGATTCAGGTCGACAGGCTCAAGGCCTGGCAGGCGAAGCGGGGTGAGTGCCTCTGGGAGCGGAAGGGGGAGTGCGGGGAGACGCCCCGTCGCATCGCGACGGAGCGCCTCCTCAATACGATCTGCGAGTCGGTTGATCAACGCGACAGGTCAGCTCGGCAGGCCCGTTGCGTCGTGCGAGCGCACGGGAATCCGCGGCGGACGCGCCGTGCCGTGGTTCGCTGGGAGCGGCTTCGGCTTGCGGCGCAGGGCATGCTCGAGCACCTGGCCGATCGTCTCCACCGGAATGATCTTCAGCGACTTGCGGATCTCCTCAGGGATCTCCGGCAGGTCCTTCTCGTTCTTCTTTGGAATCAGCACCACACGCGCACCAGAGGCGTGTGCTGCCAACGCCTTGCTCTTCAGGCCACCGATCGGCAGCACGCGGCCGCGCAGGGTGATCTCGCCAGTCATCGCCACCTCTTTACGAACTGGGATGCCGGTGAGCGCCGACACGATCGCCGTCGCCATCGTCACGCCCGCCGAAGGGCCATCCTTCGGAATGGCACCCGCTGGCACGTGAATGTGGAGACCAGACTTCTCGAAGCGCTCTGGCGCGATGCCGAGCTCCGCTCCGTGGGCCTTGATCCAGGTGAGGGCGGCTCGCGCCGACTCCTTCATCACATCGCCGAGCTGTCCGGTGAGGATCAACTCCTCGCGACCCTCCATGACGCCAACCTCGACGGTGACAACGTCACCGCCGACTGGTGTCACAACAAGGCCAGTTGCTGATCCAACCTGGTCGTCCTGATCCATCTCGCCGTACTCGTGCCGCTCTGGCCCCAGCCATGCGGCGAGCTTCTTCAGGTCAACGCTCCCCTTACGAATCTTCTTCTCAGCCACACCACGGGCAACCTTGCGCATCAGGGTGGCGATCTCTCGCTCCGCATTGCGCACGCCAGCTTCGCGTGTGTAGTGGCGAATCAAATGCACCATTGTTTCGTCTGGGATGGTTACCTGACTCTCCTTGAGGCCGTGATTTTCACGCTGCTTCGGAACGATGTAACGCTTGGCGATCTCCAGCTTCTCCGCTTCGGTGTAGCCAGGGATCTGGATGATCTCCATACGATCACGGAGCGCGTCCGGAATCGTATCCAGCTGGTTTGCCGTTGCAACGAAGAGCACTTGCGAGAGATCAAACTCCACCTCCAAATAATTGTCCTGGAAGGTTGCGTTCTGCTCAGGATCGAGCACTTCAAGCAGGGCGGCTGACGGGTCGCCGCGGAAGTCCGCGCCAACCTTGTCGATCTCGTCCAGCATGAAGACAGGGTTCTTCGTCCCCGCCGTCTTGATCCCCTGCGCAATTCGCCCAGGGAGTGCGCCAATATAGGTGCGTCGATGCCCGCGGATCTCCGCTTCGTCGTGGAGTCCACCGAGGCTCATGCGCACGAACTTGCGACCCATCGCCTTCGCAATGGACTTGCCGAGCGACGTTTTCCCTACGCCCGGAGGCCCTGCGAAGCAGAGGATCGGACTCTTCACCTGCGGGGCGAGCTTGCGCACCGCGAGGTACTCAATGATGCGCTCCTTCACCTTCTCCAGGCCGTAGTGATCGTCGCTCAGCACCGTCGCTGCCTCTGAGATCTCAATGCGGTCCTCTGTTGCCACGTTCCACGGCATAGCGATGAGCCAATCAACATACGTGCGAATCACGCCAACCTCAGGTGAGGCAGACGGAATGCGCGCCAAGCGATCAAGCTCCTTCAGTGCGCGGCTGCGCACCTCATCTGGCATGTCTGCCGCTTCAACCTTCTCGCGCAACTCATTCGTCTCCGCCTGTTGCGGATCGTCCTCACCGAGTTCACGCTGGATCGCCTTAAGCTGCTCGCGCAAGAAGTATTCACGCTGAGACTTATCCATCTCCGTGCGCACATCAGATTGAATCTTCCCCTTGATTTCAAGGATCTCAATCTGGCGGGCAAGGAATGCGGAGACGTACTTGAGTCGATCAACCACATCAACGATTTCAAGCAGCTCTTGTCGCTGCTCGGTTGTCATATCTGGCGTGTACGCCGTCATGTCAGCCAAGAGGCCCGGGTCACTGATGTTCTTCGCAGCAACTGCCGCTTCCGGCGGAACCGGCGCGCCAGAGGTGACATATGTCTCCACCTGCGCTTGGACGCTCTTCATGAGCGCTTCAACCTCTACGCCTTCGGCCTCTTCGACTTCAATGATCTCCACTTCAACCATCAGTGAAGGCCCTGAGGTGTCGAGCGAGTGAATCGCGATGCGCTTCTGGCCCTGCACAACCGCGCGGATCGTTCCGTCGGAGAGATTCACCACTTGTGCAATCTTTGCAAGCGTTCCTACGTCATGAAGTTGCGTGATGTCAGTGATCTCTTCCTGCTCCGCCTCTCGCTGGGTGATCAGCGCGAGCCAACCCTCTCCAGCTGCGGCGGCGCGAATCGCGGCGACGCTCTTATCGCGCCCAACCTTAAGCGGCGCAACCATCTCTGGGAAGATGACGATCTCGCGAAGAGGAACGAGCGGGAATCGACCGAGGCCGCTTGGCACCGGAGTCCCATCCTCGTCAGCGGCGGCTACCGCCTCATCAATCTCAAGTTCCATCTCTTCACTCATGTCGCCCTCTAGTTCATCGTTGCGTCGCTTGTCGCTCATCGTCGCCCTCCTTCATGTGCTGCGGTTCGCTCTCGCTCGCCTTGCTTGTTTCCTTCTTCGTAGAGTCGTTCAAGGATTCGTTCACCGAGACGCTCCTCCAACTGGAAGAGGAGCTTGATCCCGGCAAGGTTCACGCCAAGATCCTGCGTGAGGTGTCGTATCCAGAGGATTCGGCGGAGATCGTTTTCGGAGAAGAGGCGGATGTTGCTCTCTGTCCGTGAGGGGCAGATCAGCCCAGCCTCTTCGTAGATTCGAAGCGTTCGTGGATGG
>JBBAWP010000010.1:0-21453 GCA_040397155.1 Candidatus Limnocylindrus sp. | reverse complement strand
TGGACGGCCACCAACTGCGCCGCCACGCTGATCACGTAGACGGGGCGCGAGGGATCAATTCCAGCTCCGCTGCTCCTGAACACCTACGTATCCTAGAACCCTACCAATACCATTGTCAACTACCCTACGCATAGGGTGGCAAGGGTCAATCGCGGCTACTCCACGTCCCGGCGGTAGGGAAGGTCCACGATCACCGTGTTGCGGCGGCCGAGCAGGGTGTCCCTGAGACGCTTCCCGTTGCCGTTGTGGAGGATTCGATCCCACCAGTGACGCCCCGCGTACTCCGGAATCATCACCACATTGATCGGCATCTCGCCCGAAGCGTGGGGGAGCTCCTCAAGCTCGTCGAGGAAGTGGCAGATCGGTTCAACGATCAGTCGGTACGGCGACTCCACCGTCACTAACCTGACCCCTGGGAAGAGGGCTTCAAAGTGCGCGCGGATCTCGTGCTCTTCTTCCTCACTAAAGACAACGCGCACGGCGATCAGTTCACCCGTCTTCCCCTCGAGGATTCGACCGAGCGTGATAGCGCGCACCGTGGAGCGATTGATCTCACCGAACGGCGCAATGATGCGCCGCGGTCGGTGCGGTGCATCAAAGATGAGCCCAGGCTTGATCGCAAGCTCGCGCTCATGTCGGTTGTATCGCTGGCGCACGGCGGCCATGAAGAGCGCAACGAGCGGTACGAGCACAAAGATGATCCATCCACCGGCAGCAAACTTTGCAACGGAAATGATGACAAGCACGACACCAGTGACGGTAGCGCCGATACCATTGAGGAGCGCCTTACCGCGCCAGCCTTCACCACGAAGCTTCCGCCAATGCACCACCATGCCGGTTTGGCTGATGGTGAAACCGAGGAAGACGCCGATCGCATATGCAGGGATCAACAGTGTGACCAGTGCGTCGGTTGCAATCAAAAAGATGACTGCGCCTCCTGCAATGGTCAGGATTCCGCCCGCGTATGCGAGACGATCACTCCGCTGACCGATTTGGCGGGGGAGGAATCCATCACGCGCCAAGATGCGTGCAAGTTGCGGACCACCGTTGAACCCAGTGTTTGCAGCCAGCAGCAAGATTCCGGTCGTTGCAATCTGGAAGATGGCGTACGGGATTCCGTTCCCAAGCGTGACACGTGCGATCTGCGAGATCAGCGTCTCGCCACCAACCTCCTGTGGAACCTTGCCGAACGCGAAGGCGAGCAGCGACATTCCAAAGAAGATCGTGGCGAGAAGTACCGCCATGATTGCCATCGTGTCTGCGGCATTTTTTGCTTCTGGCTTCTTGAACGCAGCAACGCCGTCGGAGATTGCTTCGGTGCCAGTCAGCGCAACAGATCCGTACGCAAAGGCTTTCAAAAGAAGGAATGGGAGGATGAGCTGCATGCCGTCATGCGCCTCAACAACAACACCCTGGCTCCAGTTCACTGCAGGATCGCCGAGCGCGATGCGGATGAGACCAATCCCGATCACCGAGATCGCACCGCCAACGAAGAGGTAGGTAGGAATAGCAAATAGGCGACCGGACTCGCGGAGGCCGCGCAGGTTTGCGAGGACCAGGAGGAAGAGGGCACCGAGTGCCATCTCCACGCGCCACGGCAGGAGTTCAGGGAGCGCGGACGTGATGGCTGCTACACCAGCAGCGGTGCTCACGGCCGCAGTGAGGACGTAGTCGATCACGAGGCTCGATGCCGCCACGAGTGACGGAACCGTGCCGAGCGCGCTTGAGGCGACCGCGTACGCGCCGCCCCCCTTCGGGAAGCCGAAGCAGACCTGGCGATAGCTGATCGCCACGATCCCGAGAAGGAGGCCGACCGCCAGTGCGATCACGGGACCGAAGGCGAGGTAGGAGGCGCCCGCTGAGGCGAGAACAATGAGGATCTCTTCGCTCGCATATGCACTCGAAGAGATTGCGTCCGAGGAGAAGACTGGAAGGGCGAACTTCTTCGGCAGCCGCTCCTCACCCTCTTCCGCGTTTGAGAGGCGTCGCCCGAAGATTGCGGTCTTTGCCGCGAGGGTGGCTCGACCAACGCTGTTTACCGGCTCACTCCCCGCTTCAGAGGCGATGAGGTGGTCTGGCTCCTCTTCAGTAAACCACTCTTCGTCTTCGTCGAGCGGCGCGGGGTTCTTGCTCTCGTTCGTCATGACGTAGGACCGCCCTCTATAGCTTCAAGGGCCGGCGGTGAGGCCGGTCAGGGGTTCAGAGTGACCAATGCCTCTCATCGCCGCGCTCAACCCCAATTCTATACCTGCGGCCGTACCTCATCCACTCACGAGGACGAGGAGCGCGCGGTCGAGTCCGTGCTGGCTCACGCGATGCACGCGAATGGCATCAGGCCCAACGAGAGAAGTTGCAGTTGCAAGTTCTTCCCCCCAACCGTCACTCTCTCGTTTCCATGCAACGAGGTGCCCGCCGGCGGCGAGGAGCGGTCGCGCGAGTCGCGTAAGTTCTGCCAGAGGCGCAACCGCGCGCGCAACGATCACGTCGTAGCGCGTTGGGTTTGTTGACACGAGCTCCTCTGCTCGTGCCTGAACGACGCGAAGCCGCGGCGCCAGTCCACTCGCCGCAGTCACTGCCTCAAGGAAACGAGCCTTCTTCCCAGTCGCTTCAATCAAGTCAAACGTTGCGCGCGGACGCGCATGAAGGAGGCGTGCCGCGAGCGGGATTCCAGGGAATCCGCCACCGCTGCCGAGATCTGCAAATGCGCCGCCATCTGGCACTAGCTGGTCAATCAGCGGCACGGCAACAAGAGCGTCGAGAAGGTGGCGCGACGCTCGCTCGCTCGCGCTCTCAATCCGGGTCAGATTGATGAACGGATTCCACGCATCCAAGAGACGTAGGTGTGCAGTGAGAACGGTGCGCTCTGACCCGCTGAGCGGTGAGAGCGGCGCCGCTTGGAGCAGCGCATCAAGAGCGTCGAGAGTGGCTCGCTCCGTTGCTGGGAGTTCGTCAGGGTTTGTTGGGAGCGGCTGGCGTTCGTTCAACCACGCTTCTCGCTCGGTCGCGCTGGTCGACCCATGGAGCGGCGCACCACATCAAGGACCTCTTCAACGTACTTGTCTGCCTCACCCTTCTCCACCGCGCTCTTCACGCACCCACGCACGTGGTCTTCCAGGATGAGCAGCCCGAGCGCATCTACAGCGGCACGAAGCGCAGCGATCTGCTGAAGGATGTCAACGCAGTACTCTTCGCCATCAACCATCCGCCCAATGCCGCGAACCTGGCCTTCAAGCCGACTGAGGCGGTTCATCAGCACCTTGCGGTCTTTGGTGTAACTGTGTCCCGTGTGTTCATCCATACCCTGGGAGAGTATCCGATCTGCCCCGATGCTACGATGCGAAGCCGATGGAGACTGCAGTCGGAACCCACCCCTTCGCGCATCGGAGTGAGGCGGAGTTTGCCGAAATCCTTGACTTCTACGGGATCCGTTGGGAGTACGAGGCAACCGCATTTCCGCTGACGCATGACACCGATGGGCGTGTCGCCTCGCGGTTCGCGCCAGACTTCTACCTCCCCGACGTAAAACTATGGGTTGAAATCACCACCATTCGGCAGGCACTGATGCGGCAGAAGCGCAGAAAGCTGCGGCGCTTCGCCGCCCTCTATCCTGACCTTCGAATCAAGCTCCTTGGCGCGAGCGACATCAAGGCACTGATGTGGAAGTATCAACGCAGCGCGCGTGGGGTTGTTGGGCCCTCTGGGTCAACGACACCGTCACGAAAGCGTCGGGAGAGAGTTGGAGAGGCGGCCGCATGAGCAGCGCACGAAGCAGCAACCCGCATGATGACATTGAAGAAGTGCTCATTGATGAAGCGGCAATTCAGGCACGCGTACGGGAACTCGGCGCAGAGATTGCATCGGCATATGGTGGAGGAGAGCCACTCGTTCTTGTAAGCGTGCTCAAGGGCTCGCTCATCTTTGTGGCAGACCTCATGCGTGCAATCCCAAGCAACGTAGTCATTGATCTGATGGAGGTCTCTTCGTACGGCGGAGGCAACACGGAGTCGAGTGGCACCGTTCGAATCCTGAAAGACCTCTCAGGAACCATTGAGGGGCGAGACGTCCTGATTGTGGAAGACATCATTGATACCGGACTCACCTTGAACTATTTGATGGGCTACCTCGGCGGAAAGAGCCCGCGGTCAATTCGTATTGTGACGCTACTCAATAAGCCGGCGCGTCGCTTGGTTGACTTGAAGGTTGACTGGACCGGTTTTGAGATTCCGGACAAGTTCGTCGTTGGATACGGCCTCGACTTCGGTGAGACATATAGAAACCTCCGGTACGTTGGCGTGCTGAAGCGCGAGCTCTACGCCTCCGCGCTCGGTGAGTCTTAGTTCAGTGAAGCCGATCGGCCGACTCCAAACAGGGGCGGGAAACCTGCGCAGTCGCAGTAACGGACGGCGCTTGAGCGGCTTTGGCGCCATTCTCGTGGTTCTTGGCGCGCTCCCCTCGTGGTGGACGCTTGGCGGCGGTGGCACCCCCGCCATTACCGGGAACGCGTTTGATTCAATTGGCGTGTTCGCCTTCTTCAGCGCCCTTGCGCTTCTTGCAATCCTCATCGCACCAGATGCGGTGGGGGAGCAGCTTCCAATCGATGCGTGGCCCCTTCATGTTGGGCTGGTCTGTGCCGCAAGCGCTGCCTTCCTCCTCGCCGCAAGCGAGGCGGCCATTCGCGCAACCGGAAGCGAACTATCTCTCGCGGTGGTCTTCGCCCCGCTCCGCGCCCCAGGGCTCTGGGTCACCCTGTTTGGCCTCGGCACATGGATCGCTGGCGTCGCACAGATCGTTGACGCCCGCGACGATCGGTAGCCTCCTCGGCCACGTCTCCCACGAGGGGGTTGAGCACGCGCTGACCGAGTAACTCGCCCCTCTGTTAGGGTGGTTAGGTGCAGCCGTGCGCTCCGACGCGCGGGCAGGTGCCAATCAGGCGCCGCCCCGTCGTAGCAGCGCATGCCACAACATCTACTACGAGACAGATAAAGAGGTACACACATCATGAGTCGTAACGTTGCAGTATTCGTTGACGTCGCAAACGTCTTTTACGCCGCAAAGGCAGCCGGAGTCGACATTGACTACGTCACGCTGCTCAAGACCATCACCGCGAACCGCGATCTGATTCGCGCATACGCGTACACCGGACTTGATCCAGATAATGAGAACCAGAAGGCATTTCACAACTTCCTCGCGCGAAACAACTATAAGGTTGTCAGCAAGGACGTACGAAAGTATGGCGACGGCCGCTTCAAGGCAAACCTTGACATTGAACTCGTGGTTGACCTTGTTCGCCTCGCACCAAAGCTCGACATTGCCATTGTCATCTCTGGTGACGGTGACTTTGCGCCCGCGATTCGCGCCGTGCAAGACATGGGAGTTCGCGTCGAAGTCGTGAGCTTCCGCGCCAACACAAGCAGCGATCTTGTGGACGTTGCCGATCAATTCATTGAGATCACATCCATTGCAAAGGTTGAGGCAGGCGGTTCGCGCAGTGGCCGTCGCGTTGCCGTTGACGGCGACGAAGACCTCTCCATGACAGAGGTCCCCGATAAGCAGTCCGAGGCTCCAGCTCGACCACGTCGCACGCCTGAGCCACGCGAAGAGCGCGGACGTTCGCGTCGAGGTGGTGTTGGGCGATCAGCCCCCGTCCGCGGCCGTACGGGCGCAACGGTGCGTGTTGGTGGCAGCGTCATTGACGCGGATGCCATTGAGACAATGTCACTTGATGACCTTGAGCCGAGCGACCTTAATCGACCAGCCGTCGGTCAAGAGCATGAACACGACACAGGCGACGCACCACGTCGCCGCCGACGACGCGGCGGACGCGGACGCGGCGGACGCGGACGCGGCGAAGATTTTGCGGATGCGCCACGAAGCGGCGCGCCCCTCGCTGGCTCCGCATATGACGGACCGATCGAGACGATGTCGCTTGCAGATCTTGACGGCGGCGTCTCTGGCGGCGTGCCGGAGTACATGCGCAGCGAACGTCGCGCCTCTGCACA
This sequence comes from Candidatus Limnocylindrus sp., assembly GCA_040397155.1. Classification (GTDB taxonomy): domain Bacteria; phylum Chloroflexota; class Limnocylindria; order Limnocylindrales; family Limnocylindraceae; genus Limnocylindrus. The sequence goes on along the minus strand of JBBAWP010000010.1, from coordinate 15,454 downwards.
GCCTTCGGGCGCATCGCGACGAGCACTCGGCTCTGGCCCATCACGAATCGCGGACGAGGTTGCTCGATCGCAGCGTGACGGTTCTAGCCGCTCCAACATGTCGCCTGGCATGGAGAGCGAGTCGGTTCCATCCGACGTTGCGGCACTCTTGCGCTCACAGCTTGAGGCCACTGGTCGCTCCGCTGACAGCGCTCCTGCGTTGAGCGGGAAGGACGCCCCAACAGGTGGGCGCACGCGCGCCAAGGCGAAGCCTGCGGCGAAGAAGCCTGCGGCGAAGAAGCCGGCGGCGAAGAAGCCTGCTGCGAAGGTGGCGCTGGTCAAGAAGCCAGCTGCACGACCAAAGAGCAAGAGGTAAGAGGCGAGCCGAATGGCGAAGGCGGTGTCCGCGCCGGCCAGTCAACCTGACGCAGCCACACGCCCGCCTGCACGCTTCGCAATTCGCGGTCACGATGCGGCCGCGTCGCGCGTCGCGCAGCTCTTAACTGGCGTTCCACCACACGCCCTGCTGATCGTGGGGCCACGTGGCGCGGGGGCGGGAACGCTTGCGCGTGACGTTGCGGCAACACTCCTCTGCATAAGCCCGCAGAGCGGCGGCGCGTGTGGGGAGTGCCGCGCATGCAGGCTGGTGGCGGCTGAGAGCCACGCGGACCTCGCACGAATCTCGCCGAGCGGCGCCGCCGATGAGATCGGCATCACGCCAATTCGCGAGCTCGAGGCGAGCCTCGCCCTCCTCCCTGTAGAGGGTGGGCGCCGCGTCGCGCTCATTGAGCGCGCAGATCGGATGAGCGAACCGGCACAGAATGCGCTGCTGAAGACCCTTGAAGAGCCTCCCGCACAAACGCACATCATCCTCGCCGCCGCGGAAGACTCCTCACTCCTGCCAACCATTCGCAGCCGTTGCGCGGTCATCCGCCTCGGCCTCCCAGATTCAGCTGCTGCAAGCGAACTCATCGCCACACGACTCGGTCTTGACGCTGCGACCGCCACACGACTCCTTCGCATGTCTGGTGGTCGTCCAGGGCCCTTGATTGACGCGGGGGCGAGCGGAGATGCCGCGCGTGCACACGCCGCACTGCGACGCCAGATCTTGGATTTTGTTGGCGTCGCACCGCACGCGCGGCTTCGCCAACTCCCCGCCCTGATCGCCGATGCGAGCGCGATCCTCTCCGTTGCAATCGCGGACGGCGAAGAGGGGGGAACAGAAGAGGGCGGCGAACCTGAAGGTGCTGATGCTGCACCGGAGAGTGCGGCAACCAGCACAAAGAAGAGTCCAGCAAAACGCGCGGGAGGGAAGCCAACACCAGCGGAGCGACGCGCAAACGCAAAAGCGCTTCTCCACCTTTGGCGCGGCGTCGCGCGCGATCTTGCACTCGTAGCCTCCTCAGCGCCGACATCCGTAGCGTTTCCAGAAGATCTCCACGAGCTGACCCCTGTTGCCGCGCGTTGCGCGCAGACCACATGGCGTGACGCGCTCATCAGTTTGGATCGCGCACTCGCGGCACTCCGAAGAAATGGAAACCCTGAGCTACTCCTTGATGCGATCGCGCTTCGCTGGCCACGCGGATGAGCCACCTCGCTCCGCATCAGGAACTCTTCAAACAACTGGTGACGCTTGGCGAGAGCGTGACCGACGCGCTGGACTATACGCAGCTTATTAGTACGAACGGCGAAGGAGAGCTGGAGAAGACGCTCACCGCACTCGGCGAACGTGAACTCTCCCCCGCTGCACATCGGGGTCTTGACGCGCTTCGCTCCGCAGGTGAGCGCGTGGTGACGGCGAACGATCCGCACCGCGCCATCGACTGGATCGCAACCTATCCTCGTCTCCTAACCACGCTACTAGTTGCTGCACTGAATCCAAAGGCACTACCGAGCGATCACAGCGCAAACAGCGCAAGTGGCTCATCAAGTGCTACGCGACTCCCGGGCGGCATTGCATTTACCGATGCACCACCTGACGGTCGCGCGGTTGTGTATGCAGGGATTCAATCGGATCCAATCTTGAAGCCGCTCGCGCATGCCCTCGCCGCAGCATCGCCCGCCGATCGACTGATCGCTCGAGCACTGATGGGGGATCCGGAGCCAGACGTCATAACCGCAGCGGCGTACGCGGCGCTCCTCCCGTCTCAGCGCGGTCCGAGCGATCCGCTCATCGTCGGCGCCCTGACCATTGGGGGGAAGGCGGCGCAATCGAATGCGCAGTATCGCGGCGCAATCGTCGAAGCGACGGCTGCCGAGATCCTGAAGAGGCGTCCCGCACTCGTGCGAGATGCGGAGCGGATGGTGCGTCGTGAGCGCCGCTTCTCTGTTGACGGCGCCTCCGCGGACCCACACCCATTTGACGTGACCGTTGAGGCGGGGCCGATCCCTGAGCTCTGGGACTGCAAGTGGGGGGCGCGGGGTATCGACGACAACCTCCTCGCAGAGCTTGAGAGTGCGCGGATCCGCGCAGCAGGAGCAGGGGTGCGCATTGCGATCGGCATCGTTGCCTTTGACTCGGCGGCAACGGTCGCGGCGCGCCTCTCAATCGTGCGTGGTCCGCGCGAGCAGACGCGCATGATCACCCTAGACACACTGAGCCGCCTGGCAGCGGGGTGAGTGAGGCCCTGATGGACACGACCACCGAGAGACTTACCCCAGGACTCGCCGCTGACGAAGCGCGCCTCCCTGAAGAGGCTCGCTTCCGAGAAGAGGGGCGAGGCGTTCGCTTTGATGAGTGCGACTCGCGCGGACAGATGCGCTCCGCCGCGTTGCTGCGCCACGCGCAGGATCTCGCCTGGCGCCACAGTGAAGTGCTTGAGTACGGACGCGCTTGGTATGAGGCGCGCGGTGTCGGCTGGGTGGTGCGAAGTGTTGACCTGCTCATTGACCAGCCGCCGCATTCAAACGAAGATCTCGCTGGCACGACGGCGTTGGTCGGATTCCGCCACGTCATGGCACGCCGCCACACGCGCCTCTTTAGCGCGACAGGGCGTGTCATCGCTGACGCTGCAATCGACTGGGTGATGACCGATCAAGACGGGAGACCGGTACGTTTCCCACAAGAATTTGAAAACTTCGTCCAGCGTGTCAACGCAACGTTCGCACCAAACAAGATCCCAGCAGCCGCACCATCAGGTGTAGCCGTTGACGTCTCCATTCGTCGGGCAGATATCGATCCACTCGGCCATGTGAACCATGCCGCCTGGCTTGAGATCATTGAAGAGGCCATCGCCCAGGTTGCCCCCACCCATCTTGAAGCGCCGCGGCGCCAGATTCGCATGGAGTACCTTGCGGTCACCACTGACCGCACCGTGCGCGTGTACATACTTGCGGGCGCAGGCGACGATCAACTTCGCGTGGACGTGACAGACACACTCGGGAGCTCCGTCCTTCGCGCTGAGATGACGGTGATCAGATCGTGATCAGGCGACTCGCCCCTGTTCTCGTTGCACTCCTCATCGCGCTCAGTGCCCCCGCGCCCACCGCTGCACTTATTCCAATGGCGCGCATCAGCTTTAGTGCGGCACTTAGTCGGCTGAAGGTGCAGTCTGAATATTCAAGTGGATACAGCAGAAGCAAGTTCGGGAGCGATTGGATTGATGCGGACAGGGACGGACTTGATACACGTGCAGAAGTGCTCATTGATGAATCCAAAGTGAGTGTCACTATTTCTGGGGGTATCGTTCGGACCGGAAGGTGGGTCAGCCTGTATGACAATCTGACCTGGACGATCGGCACTGACGTCGACATTGATCATGTTGTTGCGCTCAAAGAAGCCTGGGAGTCTGGTGCGTACAGGTGGAGCGCGTCTCGTCGACTTGCGTTCGCAAATGATCTCGGCGTTTCGTGGTCGCTGCGTGCAGTGACGGATAATGTGAATTCTTCAAAAGGAGATCGTGATCCCGCAAGCTGGCTCCCGCCATACCGAGCCTCAACGTGCACCTATCTTGTTGGTTGGGTTGGAGTGAAGTTGCGCTGGGAACTAAGTGTTGATGCGGCGGAGAAGTCAGCAATCAGCAACGCGTGGAGTGCAAGAGGCTGTGCTGATCGGCAAAATCCGCCGCGTGTTGAGGTGAGAATCGCGCCGTAGCGACTAAAGTCCGAGCGTTGGCTTCCCGCCCTCTCCTCCACCTCGTCCTTTTCGTTTCTTCTTCCGCGTCTCGCCCTTCTCTGGCGTGGACTCTGGTCGATCCGGCATCCCAACGTTGTACTTCCTCACGAGCTTTGCGTCTGGCGCTTTGGCGCGCGCCTGTGCAAGCGCAGCCGCCGGGGCGAATTCCGATGAAGTAGGTGGCATCTCTCGTCGTTGCCGCGCCCCAATTGGCGGCGTTCGCCGAACGACCACAACGCCTTGAGAGGCAGCGCGGAGTTGGCGCACGCTCTCTTCTGGTTGCGCACGGTATGCGGCCGCCCATACGAGGGCAACGGCGGCGGGGACCAGGAGGAGGCGCTCATCCGTACCTGTGAAGCCGAGCGCCAAAGCGATCACGGTCACGGCAACAGCGAGGAGGAGGAGTGGCCGCTTGAGCGGCGGGATGCTCTGGTACTGCGGGTCGGCCATGTGCGGATTCTAGGGGGTGCACGCGGCGTATCGCGTATAGAGCTGGTGCGCCCGACAGGATTTGAACCTGCGACCTTCTCCTTCGGAGGGAGACACTCTAATCCCCTGAGCTACGGGCGCGAGAGGGGAAGGATAGCGGGGAGAGGAAGTGCCGTAAAAATAGATCAGGTGACCCCCCGTGAAGGGAGCCACCTGAAGCCGATCCGCTTTTAGAACGAACAAGTCAGTCCCGCAGCTACGCTCGAAGAGCATCTATCACGTCGCCTAAAGCGACTACCCTAACCCACCTACCCATGGCCTTCGAACAAGAACAGCTACGCCTAGGATAGCGCGCGTGAGGGCCGATTCCAACCCCCTATTTTTCTCATGCGCGCCTCTTTGTGCGCCTATCTGCGCCCGAACCCCGCAGTTAGCGGATGCTCACCGAGGTCATTGTTACAGGCTCAACCGGGCGATCCCCAGGGCCGCACGGGGCGGCGGCAATCGCGTCGACCACGTTCAGGCCCGCGACCACCTGTCCGAAGATTGTGTAGTTCGGTGGGAGCTGTGGCAGGTCTGCAAGGCAGATAAAGAACTGGCTCCCGTTCGTGTTCGGGCCAGCGTTCGCCATTGCGACCGTGCCGCGCGCGTAGCCCATGGTGACGGGCTCGTCCTCAAACTTGTAGCCAGGACCACCCGTCCCCGTGCCTGTCGGGTCACCCCCCTGGATCACGAATCCTGGCACCACGCGATGGAAGATGACGTTGCTGTAGAAGCCCTTGTTGGCGAGCGTCACAAAATTCTCGACCGTCTTCGGAGCTGCGTCGTCAAGGAGTTCAAACTCAATGCTGCCGAGGGTGGTCTCGATGACTGCGGTGGCCATTCGTCCTCACTTCCGCGGCAGTGCCGCCTCTGTCGGCTCACTGCCGACGCGTCCGTGGAGTCTACCCGTCTCGCCGCTATGGCGCGGGGCTGCTCACCGTGGTGCTCAAGATGGTGACCGGGACAACCGGGCGGTCCTCCTGGTCCCGTTCTACCGCGGCGATCGCGTCGACGACATCAAGACCCGCGGTCACCTCGCCGAGAATCGCATAGGTTCGGACGCTCTCAAGTGGGCCGGCGGCGCCATCATCCAAGACGATAAAGAACTGGCTCCCCTGCGAATTAGGTGCTGCGCTGCGGGCCATGGCGAGGACGCCGCGTCGATAATCGCCGACCACCGGCTCGTCTTCGATCTTGTATCCGGGATCACCCATCCCCGTCCCTGTTGGATCACCGCCCTGAATTACGAACGGCGTTCCGTCCTGCATGTAGGCAATGCGATGGAAGATGACGTCGTTGTAGAAGCCGCACTCGGCGAGTGCGACGAAGTTTCCGACTGCAATGGGCGAAAGGTCAGCCTCAAGAAGGAGCGTGATCTCACCGAGTGAGGTGGTCATCACGATCTCACGCTGCTCACCCGCGCCGAGTGCGGCGGGCTGAGCGGTGGGGCATCCGGCAACGCCTGACGCCGTCGGACTCTCAGCGCCGCTATCCGTGCAAGCAGCAACAAGAAGCAGCGCTGCAACTGTTGTGCCGAGGGCTCGTCGCGAAATCTTCATGTGGACATTCTACGCGAACGTTCTATCCCGCTTGGTTGGCGATCGCTTGCGCCTCTTCAAAGTCAATGGCGCCTGAGAGGAGTGCTTCGCCAAGGATCAGCGCGCTCACCCCCGCATCGCGGAGACGACGCACGCCGTCAAGATCGGTGACACCGCCGGCAACACTCACCTCAATAGATGGATAGCGCTGACCGATCTCGCTCAGGCGGCTGAGTTCACTCGTGCCACCGCCGTGGCTCATCACCACGCGGCTGATTCCTGCCGAAACGAGCTGCTGCAGCAGGTCGTCGAGTGACGGCTGCGCCGCGCGCTTCCATGGAAATTGCGAGAGTCGCTCCGGACGTGGGTCAAGACCAACGGCGAGCCACGCGCCTGCTGCGCGCGCACACGCAACGAGAAGCTCTGGCTCATCAAGAAGGGAGGTCCCCACCACCACGCGTGTGGCGCCCGTCGCGAAGACGATCTGGATCGCTTCAGGAGAGTCCACGCCACCCGCAACTTGAAGTGGTGTGGCAACGAGCCCCGCAACTGCGCCGATCGCCGCAAGGTTCTGTGGCGCGCCGGCCCGTGCGCCGTCAAAGTCCACAAGGTGAATCAGCGTGGCGCCGTGATCGACAAAGTGACGTGCGATCCGTGCTGGCTGGTCCGTTGGTGCACCAACGCCAGTGGATGCACCGGGCCAAAAGACAATTCGAGAGCGACCCTTCTCGAGATCAATAGAGGGGACGATGCGCATCAGAACGCCTCGGCGTGAGTTACGCGGATGCTGCGAGTGCGTCTGCGGATGCGCGAATCACTTTCTGAATCTCTTCGCTGCCAATGCCATAGTGCGTCACGGCACGAACCTGTCCATGCGTGTACGCAATCATCAGCACACCGCGCTTCTCAAGCTCGTCAAGGAACTTTTCGCGACGCGCTGCGCCACCCTCAACCTTAAAGAGAACAAAGTTTGTCACCACGCGAGCGGGATCAAGACGGTCGCCAACCGGCTGCGCGTTGTGCCCTGGCGAGATCACACCCTTCATCTCAGTAAGTGCTTCCGCGAGGATTCGCGCGTTGGCGTGATCTTCAGCGAGTCGCTGAATCGTCCCCTCTGGGCCATCTGAAAGCGCAACGAGGCCCGCCGCCGCAACGATGCCAACCTGGCGCATGCCACCGCCAAGCAGCTTGCGTGCACGTCGCGCCTTAAAGATAAAATCTTTCTTCCCAACAACAACGCTGCCGATCGGCGTGGCTAGCCCCTTGCTCAGGCAGAAGGTTGCGCTCTCCGCATCCTTCACTAAATCTCGAGCGCTGACACCGAGCCCAACGACGGCATTGAAGAGTCGCGCGCCGTCCACATGAATAGGAATCCCCGAAGGCTTGAGCGCTGCGCGGAGCTCCTTCATGTACGCGGGCGTGATTGGTCGGCTGAAGGTGTGCGCGTGGCAGTTCTCCACCACCACCAGGCTTGTGATGGCCGAGTGTGGATCTGAGGCATCCTGGATCGCCTCAATCACGTCGTTAACAGGCATCTCGCCGTCCGGATTTTCGCGAACGGTTCGAAGTCCCGCGCCCGCAACAACGGCGTAGTTTGCCGCCTCATCGTTCGGGATGTGCCCCTCGGCGGGGGTGATGATCTCTCCGCCACGCGGGACATGCGCCATCACGCTTACAAGGTTCCCCATCGTCCCAGAGGCCACGAAGAGACCCGCCTCCTTACCGAGCAGGTCGGCGGCGCGCTCTTCAAGCTCAGCGACGGTGGGATCGTCCTCAAAGACGTCATCGCCCACCTCAGCGCTCGCCATTGCGCGGCGCATCTCAGGGGTAGGGTGGGTCACGGTGTCTGAGCGTAGGTCGATGCGGCCTGAGCCTCCCGCTCGTTTAGCCGCGTCAGCTCCATATCCCATAGTCGGATCCTACCCCCTCTGGTAGGCTTCGCAGTCCTGTCGCGGACCCGTGGTGTAGCGGCCCAACATGCCAGCCTGTCACGCTGGAGATCGCCGGTTCGAATCCGGTCGGGTCCGCCAGGAGACTCTTTCTTCGTCGGCTACGATTCCTCTATGCCACGAGAGATCCCTGTCAGCGACGGCTTCCCCCCAAGCGAGCGCACGCGCGTCCGTCGCCTGCCCGAGCGCGGCCTTTACGAACGGAACGAGATCTATCCGGTCATTGACGCGGCACTCACCTGCACCGTGGCCTACCTCCTCGATGGGCGTCCGATGGCCACCCCAACGGCCCACTGGCGCGACGGTGATCACCTCTACTGGCACGGCTCTGCAGCGAGCCGCTTCCTCAAGCGCGTCGTTGGGACTGAGGTCTGCGTCTCCATTCACCTGACAGACGGGATTGTCCTCGCACGTAGTGGCTTCGATAGCTCCATGAACTATCGCTCCGCAACACTCTTTGGGATCTGCGAAGAGATCACGGGCACGGAGAAGGTGGCGCAGCTTGACGCATTCGTAGAAAAACTCGTCCCTGGACGTTCAAGGGAACTGCGCGCCTCACATGACAAAGAGTTGAAGGCGACCACGATGCTCGGCATGAAGATCAGCGAGGCATCTGGAAAGATTCGCGACGGTGGCGTTGACGACAACGAAGAAGACGCAGCTGAGAAGATCTGGGCTGGCGTGTTGGAGTTGGAGTCGCGCTTCACCAAGCTGATCCCAGATGGCGACACGCCAGTGATTGCGGTGCCATCGCAAGCCCTAGAGCAGATGATCGGAAAGAAGATCTAGTGTTGATGCGAGTGAGCGCGAAGACGATTGATCAGGCGGCACTCGTTGCACTCGCCGCACTTGTGCTGACGTATTCGGTCGTGATTGGTGACGCATCGTCGCCGTCGGCTGGTTGGGCGTGGCTCGGCGTTGCAGCCATCCTGCTCGGCGCAAACGCGGCGCGCCTCAATGTTGGCGCACGACCATCAGAGCGAGGCATTGCCGTTGGTATCGCGGCCTTAGCACTTGCGCTGCTGCGCGTCACAGGGATCATTGCGGAGGTGACGCTGCCGGTTGCGAGTGCAGCGGTACTTGTTCCGCTGCTGCTCGTCTGGGTCAGCCGCCGGCGATCTGCTCCCCGCCGTCAATCGTAATCGTATTCCCCGTCACCCAGTTCATTCCTGGCGCTGAGAGCGCCACAATTGCGCGACCAACATCATCTGGTGTGGTGAGTCGCTTCCCCGGGTGTTTCTTCATCACCACGTCAATCCAGTCTTGGCTTCCAGGAATCTTTCGTAGCGCAGGGGTGTCTACAACACCCGGACGCAGCGCGGTGACCGTTGCACCTGGGACAAGCGTTGCGAGTTCAATCGCAAGCTGACGGCAGTGCGCCTCCACGGCCGCCTTCGCGGCGGATACTGCGCCATACATTGGTACCGCCTTCGATGCGCCTTCAGATGATGTGGCATAGATGCGCGTGGTCCCGCCGATGAGTCCAGCGGTATAGAGATCCTGCACCCAGTAGACGAGCGAGTGCGCCATCACATCTGACGTCATGTCCATCTGCTTCCGAGTGATCGTCGGGACGTCGCCAGACGGCAAGAACGGCTGCAGGCTCCCGAAGGCAAGGGAGTGCAGCACGATGCCAAGTTGTGGTTCGGCGCCAGCGGCGCGTGCGGCGGCGAAGCGTTCGGAGAGCTGCGCGATCACTTCGGCGCGCTTCTCGTCGTCTGCCGCATTCCCCCGGATATAGAGCGCCTCAACGCCAGTCGACTTCACCGCCTCAATCGCGGCGTCGAGCTTCTCGCCGCGGGAGCGCCCGAGATAGACGCCACAGATGTTGTAGCCAGCCTCCGCCGCGTGTCGCGCCGAAGCTTCACCAATGCCACTGGAGGCGCCGAGCACGAGGGCCCATCGCTGCACGCTCTTCTCTCCCATATCGCCCCCCTCATCTCGCGCTCCTACGCACGGCTCAGTGCGTCTAGGGTAGCCGACCTGCGCGCCCCCCTGCGGTACCCGCGTACGATGCAACCATGGACAACGAAGGGCGACTTCTCCTGATGGCGGTGCATGCCCACCCAGATGACGAGACGATCAGCATGGGTGGCACCTTGGCGCACTACGCGGCAACGCACGCCGCCGCGCGCGGCGAGTCGACCGACGTGATCGTTGTCACGGGCACGCGCGGCGAGCTCGGCGAGATCGTGATCCCAGAGCGCGATACGCCTGAAGAGCACGAACGGCTCGGCGAAACGAGGATGGGCGAGATTGCCGCAGCCATGCGCGCGCTCGGCGTGCAGCGATGGGAGAACCTCGGCTACCGCGACTCCGGGATGGAAGGGAGCGAAGAGAATGCCGATCCACGGTCCTTCCACCAACACGTCAGCACCGATCTCGACGCAACAACCGAGCCACTGGTGCGCCTGATCCGTAGCGCGCGACCTGACGTGCTTGCCACGTACGACGACTTTGGTGGATATGGGCACCCAGACCACATTGCCGCGGCCAAGATCGCGCGTCGTGCGTGGGAGGTGGCGGGTGATCCAGCATGGCGACCAGAAGTGGGGCCAGCGTGGGCGCCGAAGAAACTCTACGAAACTCGCATCCCAGATTCGCAACGAGACGCGGTACTCGCACTCCTTGAATCGCGTGGGATTGAGTCGTGGTGGAGTGAGCCGAAAGATGCAACACCAGAAGATCTAGAGAAGTGGCGCACGTGGCGCGCCGCCATGGCCTGCCCAGACGAGATCATCACCACACGCATTGACATCCGCAAACACCTCGCTGCAAAACGACGTGCAATCCAGGCGCACGCAACGCAGATCAAGCCGGATGGCCCACTGCTAATGCTGAGTGAAGAGGATCAGATTGCGCTCGGTGCGCGGGAGCAGTACCGACTCATTGCCCATCGACTGAACGTAGCGCCAACCCTGCCGGAGGAAGACCTCTTCGCTGGCCTTCGCTAACTCGGCGGCAGCTACTTAGGCAGTGCGTCGTCCGCGCAGTGACGTGACAAGTAGGACAACCAAGAAGAGCGCAGTTTCAAACAAGACGATTGCCGCCCCAGATGCAAGATCCAGCGCATAACTGAGGTAGAGTCCGGCGACCGCAGCGGTCACACCAATGAGCGCGGCGACTCCAATCATCTGGCCGAATCGCTTGACGAGCAACTGCGCCGTTGCCGCAGGGGTTGTGATCATGGCCACCACCAAGACGATGCCGACCGCTTGCAGGCTGATCACGATTGTCACCGCGATCAAGATGAGAAGGAGATCGTCAAGGCGACGTACGGGGAGGCCTGCGGCCCCTGCACCGAGCGGATCAAACGTTGCAAAGAGGAGCTCCTTCCACAGCGCACGAATCACAAGAAGAAGTGCAACCACAAGCACGATCAGCGCGACCATGTCCGACACGCTGATGCCGAGCACATCGCCGAAGAGGAATGAGAAGAGATCACCGACATAGTTCGGAATTGACGAGAAGAGTGCAACGCCAAGCGCGAACATCCCCGCAAAGAGGACGCCGATAATGGAGTCCGCGCGAAGGCCAGATCGACGCGTCAGTGCGCCAATCCCTAGTGCTGTGCCGATCGCAGCAACTGCGCCACCGAGGATGATTGGGAGCCCGAGCATGTAGGCGATCACGATGCCCGGGAAGGCTGCGTGACTCACCGCGTCGCCGATGAAGCTCATCCCCTTCAACACCACGAACGAGCCGACCACGGCGCACGCCACCCCAACCAGCGCGCTCGCCACGAGGGCGCGCACGAAGAAGTCGTAGGCGAGTGGCTCGAGGAGGAGGTCGATCGGGTTCACTCGTGACCCTCGTGGCTGCCGTGTGAGTGGTGTGGGTCATCAAGGAGTACAACGCCCCCATCCGCGAGAGGGACAAGGTGGCCGCCGTACGTCTTCTCCAGCACTTCGCGATCGAGCACGAGTTGCGCGGGGCCGTGTGCCACCACCCTGCCAGCGAGCGCAACCACGTCATGGAACCGTTGAGCGGCGCAGGCAAGGTCGTGCGTGGTTGCTACCACCGTCCGACCGCGAGCCGCCTCGGCATCCAAGATGTTCATGATCTTCTCCTGCGTCACAGGGTCCACTCCCGTGACAGGTTCGTCGAGCAGATAGATCTCAGGGTCCGCGGCGAGTGCGCGCGCAATGAAAACCCGTCGGCGCTGCCCTCCCGAGAGTTCGCCGATCTGACGCGATGCAAGGTCTGCCATGTCTACGCGTTCCAACGCCTCCGCAACTGCGGCACGGTCTGCGGCGCCAGCACGGCCGAGCGGCCCAATCCGTGGCGTACGCCCCATTGCCACCACCTCATCAACGGCGATCGGAAAACTCCAATCCACCTGTTCTGCCTGAGGGACATACGCAACGCGCGCTGCGTGGACTCCGACCGGTGCGCCGAGCACCTCAATCGTTCCTGACCACGGACGCATGAGTCCAGCGATGCACTTCAACAGCGTGGACTTCCCGCCGCCGTTCGGACCAAAGATGGCGGTGAGAGAGCCTTGAGCAAGCTCAAGGGTGATGTCGCTGATGGCGGCGCGTTCGCCGTAGCCTGCACTGATGTTGGAGATAGTGACCGCACGCCCCCCAGGATGCGAGGAGGGCGTGCGGCCTTCGAGAACTGATGGTGCAACGCGTTCGTTCATTGCACCATCATCGCACTACTTGAACGAAGCCAAGATCGCTGATGCATTTGCACGCATCGCGCCAAGATAGCTGTTCGCAGGTGCGTCACCGAGCGCATCCGAGTAGAGGTTCTCAAGGACGGTTGCGCCAGTTTCGGCCGCAACCTGATCAAGGACCTTTGACGGAAACTGCGCCTCACTGAAGACTGACGTCACTCCAGCCGCCTTGATTGCGTCAATCAACGATGCAATCTCCTTTGCACTCGGCTCTTGTCCAGGTGCTTCGACCGCAACGCCAACGATCTCAATCTCATAGGCGCGAGCGAAGTAGCCGAATGCGTCGTGAAACGTGACAATCTTGCGCGCGGAAGCCTCTACCGCTGTAAATCCGACTCGCAACTCTTCGTCCAGGGCTACAATCTCAGCGAGTCCCACATCACGTGCTGACTCAATTGCCGCCGCGCGCTCCGGAAGTTCGGCTGCTACTCGCGCGGCAATGCGATTCACGTAGATCGCCGCGCCCTTTGGGTCGAGCCAGATGTGTGGATCAGTCCCACCATGCCCGTGCTCTTCACCCTCTTCTTCGCTGTGCTCTTCACCCTCTTCTTCATCGTGCTCCTCTCCCTCGAGGTAGACCCACGCGTTGCTCTCGTCGATTCCCTCTGCAAGCTCAAGCACATCCTCTTCGCTCTTTCCAGCCGCTTCGAGCAGCGAGAGCGCCCACTCATCAAGGCCGAGTCCGTTCATGACGATGAGGTCCGCGCCAGCGAGCTTCTGCGCGTCGGCGGGGGATGGCTCAAACGTGTGGACGTCAACACCAGCCGGGATGATCGTTTCAATCGTCACGTTGTCACCAAGCGCAAGTTGTGCAAGATCAGCAAACACGCTGGTTGTTGCAATCACCGTGTAGTCAGCAGCTGCCCCAGTGCTCTCGCTAGGAGACGGCGAAGCTGCGCTCCCGTTGCATCCAGCAACCAGGACGAGCGACGCAAGCGCTGCGCCCACTGCCGTCCATACGGATCTCTTGATACCTAGTCTCATGGTTCCTCCTATGTATGCCTAGCGTTGCTAGGCGGTTAAAAAACTGCTCCGCCTAGTTGGCGGAGCGGCAGTCGGGACAGCGGCCGAAGAGTTCAAGCCGGTGCTGTTCAATCTTGAAACCAGAGCGGCGCGCCGCTTCGCGCGTGACCGCTTCAATCCCGCAGTCGTCCACATCGGTTGTAGCGCCACAGTTGAGGCAGACAAGATGGTGGTGATGAGTTGGCTCGCATGGGATGTAGGCGTGCGTTCCGTCAGGGAGATCGATCCGCTCCACCAACCCCTGCTCGCTGAGGAGCTCCAGGAGTCGAAAGACGGTTGCGCGTCCGATCCCCATCCTCCGCCGACCCGCATCCTTCAGGAGGTCCGCGGCGGTGAAGTGCCCCTCGCGGCGCTCGATGAGCGCGGCGAGCTTCCGGCGTGGGCCGGTCAGGCGCACCCCTGCGCGATCCAGTGCGTCGAGCATCTCTTCTGCCATGGCCAGAGCCTAGCACATATGATACCGAGTATCAATATGCGGCGGCAGGGGCCCTGAGGCTTCATCGCTATACTTCCAACATGGAACTGATTCGACGCGCAGCGCTCTCTGGGATTGTGGTCGGCGTGGTGGGCGTGATCGTCCTCTTCCTCGCCAATCCCTTCAGTGGGACCCCTACACCGAGCATGGACGAAAACTTCACGCCGGTTGCCCCAGTGTTGATCCCAGCAGAAGGCCTCGCCAGCGGGCATGGACTTGGAGCGGAAGACGCGCCAGTCGTGCTGACCGTCTGGACCGACTATCAGTGTCCGATCTGCGGCACATGGGGGAATGGCGTCGAGCCAACCCTTTATGAGCGCTACATCACTGATGGGGAACTGCGCATTGAACATCGCCACTACTCATTCCTCGGAGAAGAGTCGTTCACTGCCGCTGTTGGTGCGGAGTGCGCTGCCGACCAAGGGAAGTTCTGGGCGTTCCATTCGTATCTCTACTCAAATCAGAACTCAGAGAATCAGGGAGCATTCAGCGCAGGGCGACTGCGCAAGATTGCCGAAGCTTCAGGACAAGACCTCGCTGCATGGGACACGTGCATTGCAGATCCAGCGGTTCGTGCCGCAATTGACGCTGATGCCGAAGAGGCGAAGTCACTTGGCATTACTGGAACCCCAACGCTGATCATTGGTGACTGGATGGATTCAGGCATTCCCGCTCCAGAGGATCTCTACGCGCGCATTGACGAAGCACTAGGAAACTAGTCTCGTGTCGCGGGCGCACCGCATTAGCGCGCTTGCATCCGCAGTTGGCGTTGCGATCTCTGTCTATCTGCTTTCGATTCGTCTCATCGGAGTTCCTGCAATCTGTGGGCCGGCACTTGGACCGTTTGGCGGCTGCTCCAAAGTTGAAGCGTCGGCATGGTCAAGCATTGGCCCAATCCCTGTTGCCGCGATCGGCGTTGTGGGGTCAGCATTCCTCCTTGTTGCAACTATTCTTCACGCGCGCACTCGCCGCGAAGACGTGCTCGCTGTCTGGCTCTTTGCGGCACTTGCTGGTGCAGCGATTGAGATTGGCCTGATTGCAATTCAAGCCTTCTTGATTAGTGCATGGTGCGTCTGGTGCCTCCTCTACGGATCTACGGTGCTCGTTGGAGCCGCCACCGTGATTAGTGTGGTTCGTTCGTACGCGCGCGAAACTCGCGATCTAACTCGCCCCCCGCGCTGAGCTGCACCAGGTTACGAGGGGGAGCAATCTCCATCTCTTCAA
>JBBAWP010000009.1:0-28479 GCA_040397155.1 Candidatus Limnocylindrus sp. | reverse complement strand
CCCCCCGCGCTGAGCTGCACCAGGTTACGAGGGGGAGCAATCTCCATCTCTTCAACCACGTACCAGGTCGGTGCTTGTCCCCCGCGCCCGCGTATGATTAGGGCGTGAACAAGAAGAAACTGATCATTGACTGCGACACGGGGACGGATGACGCCGTCGCGCTGATGCTCGCGGCGCTTCATCCTGAGATTGACCTCATTGGCGTGAGTACGGTGTTCGGAAATGCACCACTGACCGCAACGACCACCAACAGCATCTCCGTACTGGACCTGATCGGCCGCTCGGATATCCCCGTGCACGCAGGGCTGCCTCGACCGCTCGTCCGAAAGACGATGCCCGCGGAGCGCTTCTTCAAGGCGGACTCCGTGCAGGATCCGCACGGCACGTATCTCGACATCCCGCGCAGCACGCGCGCTGCGGCCTCAACCCGCGCCGTTGAGTGGTTGATCGAGACGTACCGCACGGCAACGGAGCCGATCACCTTGATGCCGATCGGGCCTCTCACGAACATTGCCGCCGCAGTCGCCCAGGAGCCGAAGTTCGCTGAGTGGGTGCCGCAGCTGATCATTATGGGGGGCGGCCATGAAGTGGGGAACATGACTCCATCCGCCGAGTTCAACATCTGGGCCGACCCTGAGGCCGCCGCAAGCGTCTTTGATGCGGGCTTCAAGGACGTGTTGATGGTGCCGCTCGACGCCACGCACAAGGCGCTCGTCACCGCGGCCCAGTGCGATGCACTTGAGGCGCTCGGAACACCAGCGGGAAAAGCCGCCGCCATCTTCATCCAGCGCCGTGTTGCGAGCTACGAGAGCAGCCAGAAGATGGACGTTCCGGAGTCAGCCCCTGTGCACGACGCGCTCTGTGTCGCCGCACTTGTTGAGCCGAACATCATCACCAGCAGCAGGCATCACGTTGCTGTAGAGACTACCGGCACACTCACGCTCGGACGAACAGTCGTCGACACGCACTTCCGTGGAGGGAAGGAGCCGAACGCCGCGGTTGCCTTTGATGCGAACGCACAGCGCTTTGTGGATCTAATGATGGAGATCTTCGCGAAGTCCTAACCTTCCGCTCCGTTTAGCGCAGCACCCGCCATGCAAACGGAATTGAACCGAACAAGATCACCGCAGAGAGCAAGAAGAGCGGAGCGGCGCCGAGTTCTCCATAGAGAATCCCACCCACCAGTGCGGCAATCGCCACCGCGAGCCCGTACGAGACGCTCTGATAGAGCGCCTGGCCTGTGGCTTGCAGTGCCAACGGGACAATCTCACGAACGCTAAGCACGCTTGCGAGCAGCGTGCAAGCAAACCCAACACCAACGAGTGAACGGGCGATCGCGAGCCAGTACGGCGAGTCAATGAATGCGTACGCAACACTACAGACGCCCATTGCGACAAGGCCAAACGAAAAAAGAGATCGAAGCCCTAGGCGAGTCGCAATGATGCCCCCGGCAAGGAAGAGAGGAATCTCGACTGCAGCCGAGACACTTCCACCAAACGCTACAGCGGCAGCACTGCCACCAACCTCTTGGATTCTGAACGAACCGTACGAGTAAAAGATCCCCGCGCCAACATTGGCAACCAGGCTCAGCGCCAAGAAGGAGAACAGCTTCGGAGACTGTTGAAACGCGAGTGTCATTGTGCCGAACCGGTCCCGCCAATCACCTGCAACGGCAATCTCTGCATTTGGTCCAGCGATCTCCGAACGCTCGACTTCGGCTTCCGCTTCACTCTGAGTTGGGCGCGCACCATGGCCGAGGGCAGGTGCAGTGTGCAGGCCAACAGTTCCGAGAATGAGAATAAGTGCGGTAATTGCGTAGAGAGGTGCGATCATAACTGCGCCACCGCTCGCAACGAGCGCACCGCTCAAGATGCACATTACGGCGTAGCTAAAGCTCGTGATCGCCCGAAGCGGACCCCACTGCCCGCCGACGCGCGCGAGCTGCTCCATGCCGATTGAATCCAACAGCGGCACCAAGCCCGCTCCCGCGAACGCTGCGAGCGCGGCACCAGGAAGGCCTGCATATGGACCGATCGCAAAAAGCACAACGCCGATCGCCGC
The DNA here is from genome assembly GCA_040397155.1 of Candidatus Limnocylindrus sp. Classification (GTDB taxonomy): domain Bacteria; phylum Chloroflexota; class Limnocylindria; order Limnocylindrales; family Limnocylindraceae; genus Limnocylindrus. The sequence continues at coordinate 26,418 of JBBAWP010000009.1, read as the reverse complement.
ACTGATAACGGCGAGTCGAAAGGCTGCGGATCGTCCAAGCACCGCGTCACCTAGATGTCCCCAGATCGGACCTGCCGCAAGGGCCACGACGGAGTTCAGCGCTCCAATGAGACCGATCGCTTCAAAGGAGAGGCCACGATCGCGAAGGACGATTCCAGCGAAGGGGAGATACGCCGCCTGCATCAGACCGATGACAAAGTAGAGGTACGAGGAGCGCCGCATCTCTGGGCGCATCAGCATGAGGGTCATCCCCTCACATTAGCGGGTCACCCTCCGCCCCTGGTGCTGGGAGCTCTGGTGCGCGCTCGCGGACCAGATTGACGAAGCGCGTCTCCTCCTTGCGGAACCAGAGCTGGCCACTCCCCGTTGGCCCGTTGCGGTGCTTGGCAACGTTGAAGTTGATCGCCTCTCCTGTCACGCCGGCGTCGTCGCTACGCTCCGCGTCGCGGTAGAGGAAGATCACGACGTCAGCATCCTGCTCAATCGCGCCCGACTCACGAAGATCGGAGAGGCGCGGCTCGCCCTTCTCTCGGGCCTCGGTCTGACGCGAAAGCTGGCTGAGGGCAATGATCGGGATTCCGAGCTCACGCGCAAGGGCCTTGAGCCCGCGCGAAATGTCTGACACCTCCTGCACGCGGTTGCCATCGCGGTTCTGTTGACCAGGCTGCATCAGTTGCAGGTAGTCAACGATCAAGAGATCAAGGCCCTGCTCCATCTTCAAGCGTCGCGCCTTCGTGCGAAGTTCCATCACCGAAATGTTCACGGTGTCATCAATGAACATCTTGGCACTTGAGAGTGTCCCGAGCGCTTCCGCAATCTTGGAGAAGTCAAGCCCTGAAACCTGTCCGCTACGAAGATTGAATGAGTTGATCTTTGTCACGCTGGAGAGGAGTCGGAGCACCAACTGCTCCTTGCTCATTTCGAGCGAGAAGACGCCGACAGACTTTCCTTCACGAAGCGAAACGTTTTCTGCGATGTTGAGTGCAAGCGACGTCTTTCCAACGGATGGTCGCGCGGCAAGAACAATGAAGTCAGAGTTCTGTAGTCCTTGCGTGATGGTGTCAATCGCAGTGTACCCAGTACGCAGCCCCATCAGCTGGCCGCGGTTCTGGTGCATGCGATCGAGTTGATCATACGCAGCGCCAACAAGCGTACCGATCTGTGTGAAGCCGTTTGCGGCGCGACGTTCGCTGACCGCAAAGAGTTCAGACTCTGCACGATCGATCGCTTCGGAGATGTCAGACGGATCTTCGTATCCGATTGATGCGATTCGTCCAGCAGCACCGATCAGGCCGCGAAGCATGGACTTTCGCTCAACAATCTTTGCGTACTGCTTTGCGTGGACCGCCGTTGGTGTGCGGTCGCAGAGATCTGCGAGTGCGGCGCGACCGCCAATCTCTTCAATCTGGCCGCGACGCTCCAGTTCTTCCGACACGGTGAGGATGTCGATCGGTTGGCTCTGCTCATAGAGCCGCTGAATGGCGGAGTAGACCTTCGCGTTCGCCGGCTTGTAGAAGTCGCCAGGCTTGAGGCTGTCGGCAATCTCCAGCATTACCTCGCCGTCAATGAGGAGCGCGCCGAGAATGCTCTCTTCGGCGTCGCTTGATTGCGGGGGGAGTTGGTTGCTCATGCGCGCATCATCGCAGTCTCTTCGTCAGGACTCCAGACAGATGTCAACGAACTCATGCGAATCTCTCCACGAAGCGGGCGCAGGCCGCGTCGGCTGTGGATAAGTCGGCGCCCTCGCGCGCCGTTTTGTGGATTAGTGGACGCGGCGCAGCACGCCAACGAGCACGCCCTGCACGTTGACGGTTGGGTAGTACATCGGCGCGTACGCCTTGTTTGCCGGCTGGAGGCGGATACGCCCCTGCTCGCGGAAGAGCTGCTTCAGCGTGACTTCATTCTCTTCCACCTGCGCGACCACAATGTCGCCGTCCGCGGCAACCTTGCTCGGCTTGATCACCACGTAGTCACCATCGGCAATCTGTGCGTCGATCATGGAGTCACCCCTGATCTTCAGTAGGTAGGAGTCTGGGGTGGACATGAACTCCGGAACCGCCACAGTCTCGGAGCGCTCCTCGTATGCCTCGATTGGACCTCCTGCGGCAATCTGGCCAACTACGACAAGGTCGCGGGCGACCGCTGGGAGGCTGGTGGCCTCCACCGCATCGTCAAGCTCAAGGAGGGAGCGCCCGCGGGCGGTGAGGCGTACCGACCGAGAGAGGCCGGAGTCGCGCTTGATGAGGCCCTCACGCTCAAGGGTCTCGAGGTGGTGGTGGACGGCTGAAGGTGCGGCGAGGCCAACAAGGTCCGCGATCTCACGCACCGTGGGGGGCGTCCCTGAACGGCGGCTCCCCTCGGCGATCGCCTGAAGGATCCGCGTCTTCCTGTCCTGGTCATGCTTGGTCATAAGGGCATTAGAACGGCTGTTCGGAATCTTGTCAAGTAGTTGGCATGAGGCGGATGTGCTTGGCCCATGAGCAAGAGGGCCCCATCATCCTTGACCTCGGGCTCGTACTCCTCCCTGCCGCGCTACTGGGTTGGGCCGCGCGCCGAGTTGGCGCAGTAGCAGACCAGGCAAGCCGAAAGGCGTTCCGGGCAACAACGAGAGCCCATCAGGGTTATGACTGCGTTTGTTAGGTCTGCGCAAGAGTGAAATCACGCTGCAATTGCATCATGGTGCAATTGCCAAACTGGGTGTTTCTTGGGGTAGGATTTTTCTATGGCAGCACAGCAACCGCATCACGACCATGAACACCCTCACGATCATTCCCATGATCACGGGGAGCACCCCCATGATCATGGGGAGCATCACGACCACCACAGTGGTTGGCGCGGGGTGCTCTCAAAGTTCTTTGGGCACAGCCATGATCACGCAGATTCAATTGACGACGCGCTGACGCGAAGCGCGCGCGGGATTCGCGCCGTGAAGATCTCACTTGTTGGCCTGGGGATAACGGCGGTCTTGCAGCTAGTCATCGTCGCGATCACGAGTTCGGTCGCCCTTCTCGCAGATACGATCCACAACTTCAGTGACGCAATGACCTCTATTCCGCTTTGGATCGCCTTTGTCCTAAGCAGGCGCGCGGCAAATCGGCGCTACACCTACGGATACAAACGAGCAGAAGATCTCGCTGGGCTCTTCGTCCTCTTGATGATCTTCCTGTCGGCCGTGCTCGCCGCGTACGAATCCATCAATCGCTTGATCAACCCAGTGCAGGTGAGCAACATCCCGATCGTGATCGCAGCAGGAATCATCGGGTTCGCTGGCAACGAGCTCGTTGCGCTCTATCGAATCCGCGTCGGTCGAGCAATCGGCTCTGCCGCACTCATTGCAGACGGGTATCACGCGCGAACGGACGGTCTGACGTCCCTCGCCGTGGTTTTCGGAGCGATCGGCGTTGGGCTCGGATTTCCGGTCGCCGACCCACTTGTTGGGCTGCTCATCTCGGTCGCAATCTTGCTCGTCTTACGTTCAGCGTCGAAGCAGATGCTCGGCCGTCTGATGGACGCCGTGGACCCATCGCTTACGGATCAGGTTGAGCGAATCGCTGGTGCGACGCCGGGTGTGCAGGCGGTCGAACACCTTCGACTTCGATGGGTTGGGCATACGATTGAGACCTCGTTCGCGATCACCGTGGACAAGGAGGCGACCGTAGAGCGAGGACACGAGATCGCCGAGCTTGTTCGCCACGAGTTGACCCATGAGATCCCGCGAATCAGCAGCGTGGAGATCCACGTCAATCCGTGCGCACACGACGGGCACGACCCTCACGCTTCGCTCCACCACCATGAGCAGCCTGAGCGAGAGGTCTCCGCGCCAGTACGCGCTTAGGACTCGTCCTCTGGAGGTAACAGCCTCGCGCGTCTGATCACTCCGTCGCCGAATCTTGCGCGCAGCTCGTCTGCGGCGGCGGTGATCGCCTGCTCCCGCGCGGTGCGTTTGCCGTCAAAGAGTCCGAGCTGTTCGTCGCTCGTGAAGTCTGAGGCGGAGACGCCGATGAGTCGATACGGCTCCCCCTGTGCGGCTGCGCGGAGTAGCGCACGCGCCGCTTCAAAGATTGGTCCGCTCAATGCGCTCGGTTGGGGAAGCTTCACCTGCCGCGTGATGGAGACAAACTCCGTGTCTTTTAGCTTGAGGGTGACAGTGCGCGCAAGTAGCCCCTCTTTGCGCAGCGAGTGCGCAACGGACTCCACAAGATCAAGCAGGAGCGTTTCCAGCGCGTGCGGGTCGGCGACATCTTCGTCAAGAGTCACCTCACGCCCGAGTGACTTTCTGTCATCACCAGTGTCAACGGGGCTGTCGTCCTGGCCAATCGCGAGCAGCTTTAGGCTTGGACCGTGCGGGCCGAACCTGCGCAGCAGGTGATCGCCAGGCGCGGCGGCGAGTTCGCCGCAGGTGGAAACTCCAAGCTCGCGCAGCGTTGACTGCGCAACCGGTCCAATTCCCGGGATGACGCCGACCGGCTGTGGTGCAAGCCAGGCCGCCTGTTCTTCGGCGTGAACGATGAGCAGGCCGTCGGGTTTTGATGCACCTGACGCGATCTTCGCCACAAGCTTGCTTGCCCCGCCACCGACGCTGATCGTTAAACCGGTCTCTTTGCGCACGGCACGTTTCAGACCTTGCGCAACTTGCGCCGCATCGCCGTGCAACTGTTGCGTTCCAGCGAGGTCAAGGTACGCCTCGTCAACCGAAACCTGCTCAATGAGCGGACTCCACGCATCAAGGAGCGACATCACCTCATCAGAGGCTTCGCTGTATCGATCATGGCGAGGCTCCACAAGAATGAGTTGGGGGCAACGCGCGCGCGCAACATGTGTGGAGAGCGCCGCGCGCACACCGAACGCGCGCGCCTCATAGTTCGCGGCGCAGACGACGCCGCGCTGTCCGTCGCCGTAGCCAACCGCAACAGGCTTTCCGGCGAGCGACGGATTGTCACGGATCTCTACCGACGCAAAGAAGGCGTCGAGATCAACGTGAAGGATGCTGCGCGGTGCGGACGTGTTCGTTGCCGTCAGCCGTTTCTTCTCTCAGCGATGCGCCTGGCTAGCTCTTCGGTTCAACCGTGACCGTCACCTCAGCGATGAGGTGCGCCGCAACCTTCACCTGCACCTTGTACGTGCCGAGCTGCTTCAACGGTTCATCAAGGAGAACCTGGTGCTTCTCCACGGTGATGCCGCGGCGCTCGAGCGCGTCAGCGATCTCCTTGTTCGTGATGGAGCCGAAGAGCTTCCCGCCCTCGCCGACCTTCACCCCCATGGTGAGTGCGGTGCCGCTGATCTTCTTGGCGTGCTCCTCCGCCTCCTGCTTGACGCGATCAACCTTGGTGGCCCGTGAGGCGATCTCCGCCGCGACACGATTCGCCGCCCCGCCGATCGCAGGGATGGCGAGGCCGTTGGCGATCAGATAGTTCCGGGCGTACCCGCTCGCCACCTCTTTGAGTTCGCCGGCCTTGCCGACCTTTGGGACGTTGGCGGTGAGGATGACCTTCACGATGCGCTCCTTCCTTAGGGGCGGGGAGAGGCCCCCGCGCTGGTGCGGGGATTCTCGCACACCTTCAAAAACAACCCCTTGACAGAGAACAGATGTTCTATGACACTAGCCGTGCCGAACAGATGTTCTAGTTCGCAGCAGACCCCGGAAGGGGGCCCCACGGGGCGGGAGGCATGAAATGGCAATGCAGCAGATTGCTCCAGTCGCGGTCAAGGTGACCGCGCACTGGTGGAAAGGGACCCCTCAGGCGGTCGCCTTCGAGGGGATTGTGCGTAAGGTGACCAAGGTGCTCGCCTTGCGCCAGGAGCACGGTGCCTACCGTGCCGACTCCGGCCCTCGCACCCTCTGGGAGCTAGAGACTGAGGACGCAACGCTCGTGATCGCCTTCTCACGTCGAAACGGCACATGGACGATCGAAGCGTTCGACGATTCGTGGAGCACGCTCCCATTCGCCTCCGCACTGGAGGTCCCTGGGGGCCTCTTCAGCCACGCCTAGTTCGCCAAAGTGCTCCGCCGTGCGATGCTACGCCCATGGCAGAGCAGAGACGTAACCGGAGAGTTTCAGGCGGCAAGGGCCCCGTCGAGTCCGCGCGCTCTGCGCTACGCCTGGTCGAGATCGGACTTGATCTCACACTCGCTGGCGTTCTCCTGGTCGCGGTCCTCATCATTGGCGGTGAAGTACTTCATGAGATCGTCGTCGGGCTCCAATCTGGCAGCATTGAAGCGGCGCTCAAGATCCTTGATCGTGTACTCCTCCTCTTCATCATTGCGGAGTTGATCTACACACTACGCATTTCACTCGCGCGATCACAGCTCATCCTTGAACCATTCCTCATCATCGGACTCGTTGCGGTCGTTCGACGGATCTTGATCGCCACTGCACAAGTAGAACAGTGGCTGGTCGCCGGCCGAGACATCTCACCGCTCCTTTACGAACTCGGCGCGCTCGCAGGGCTTGTGCTCTCGCTTGCGATTGCACTTTCGCTTGCACGACGCCACGGAAATCGGGCCAGCGAATTTGAGGCTGATTAACTCTTCATCGCGCACGATTCGGAGGGTTGCATGACGCACCTACCAACTACATCACTCGCTGACTATCTTGCTGCGCTCGCCGCGGCAACCCCAACTCCTGGAGGTGGTTCCGCGGCTGGCGTGACGGGTGCAATGGGGGCGGCGCTTGTAGAGATGGTCGCTGGCCTCTCGCTCGCGAAGGGTGAGAGTGAGCACTCCGCTGTTCAACGCACCGCGCTGGATCAAGCACGTGCGGCACGGAGCGAGTTACTCGCGCTTGCCGAAGAAGATGTCACCGCGTTCACCGCATTCATGGAAGCGCTAAAGCTTCCGAAAAGCTCAGAGAGCGAACGCGCTGCGCGTACCGCCACACTTTCAACTGCCGCGCAACGCGCAGCAGAAGTGCCGCTCGCAACCCTTCGTGCAAGCGTCACAGTTGCGGAGGCTGCGAAGAGCATCACCGACCGTTCGCTCGCTTCTGCGGAGAGCGACCTTGCCGTTGCCGCGCGGTTTGCTCGTGCCGCAGGCGAGAGCGCAGCAGAGAACGTTGAGGCAAATCTCCCCTTCATTGAAGACGCAGAGACGCGAGGCACTCTTGCGCGTCAGACGCAAGCAGCACTGAGTGCACTACACCGCGCCACCCCACAGTGAGTCGAGCGCTTAGCGCACGCCCGCGATCTCTTGAACTCGCAGCGGAAGCCGCTGAGTGTGTGCAGCGCGCAACAGTGGCCCGAGGTGGTCGCGCGCCCGTACTCGCCGCTGTCGCGGCAACAGAGGATGTGGCTGCGCTTATCTATATGGAACAACTCCTGAAGCAGGCGGCTACGGCAGGGTTTGCCGTGAAGAAGATCTCGCTCCCCGCAACGGCGAGCGAGGGTGAGATCACGACCGCACTGGAGCGCCTCTCTGCAGACGCTGACGTCGCTGGGATCATCCTCCAATCACCACTCCCTGAAGGAGTGGACCGAACCCGCGTCGTCACTGGGATTGCTGCGGAGAAAGACATTGATGGGATCACGGCTGCTAGCGCTGCGCGTCTAAGCGCAGGCGACCTTGATGGAGCGCTGCTCCCAGCAACTGCCGCAGCGGTGATGGAGCTCCTTCGAGCGCACCAGATTGAGATCCGCGGGCGACGCGCGGTTGTGGTGGGGCGGAGCGCCGTCGTGGGCCGCCCTGTGGCGCAGCTCCTCGCCCTGGCGGGCGCCCATGTGGAGGTCGTTCACTCCAAGACGCCCGATATGGGTGCCGTGACACGAACCGCCCAGATCCTTGTGGTTGCCGCGGGTGTCCGCGCGCTCGTACGCGGTGAGCATGTCTCGCCCGGCTGCGTGGTCGTAGATGTGGGTATTCACGTCCAGGGGGATCAGATCGTTGGCGATGTTGACGAGGCGAGCGTCCGCGACGCGATCGGTGAAACGGGCGCGCTGAGTCCAGTCCCCGGCGGGGTTGGCCCGATGACGAACGCGATTCTCGTGCTGCAGGCGGCGCAGGCGGCCCTTCGGCTCGCAGGGGCGTAGACTTCCGCTCATGTCATTTCCTTCTGACCTAGAGATCGCGCGTAGCGTTACGCCAAAGCCAATCGATGCCGTTGCGGCGGATCTTGGGTTCACCCCAGATGAGGTGGAGCCGTACGGTCGCACCAAGGCGAAGATCTCCATTGAGGCGATCGAGCGCATGGAGAAGCTCGGCACGCGCGGCAAGTACGTGGTGGTGACGGCGATCACGCCAACACCACTCGGCGAAGGGAAGACCACCACAACGATCGGCCTTGCGCAGGGGCTCAACGTGATTGGGAAGAGGGCAACGGTGGCGATTCGCCAGCCGAGCCTCGGTCCCGTTTTCGGCATCAAGGGCGGCGCCGCCGGAGGCGGCTACAGCCAAGTTATCCCTATGGAAGAGTTCAACCTGCACCTCACCGGTGACGTCCACGCCATTGGCGCGGCACATAATCTTGCCGCCGCGTTCCTGGACAATCATCTCCATCACGGCAACGCGCTCGGCATTGATCTGCGCGCCATCACCTGGCCGCGCGTCGTCGACATCAGTGATCGAGCAATTCGAAAGACGATCATCGGTCTGGGCGGGAAAGAGAATGGCGTCGTCCGCGAATCAGAGACGGTGATCACCGTTGCAAGCGAAGTGATGGCGGTGCTCGCACTCGCTTCAGATCTTGCCGACTTGCGTGCACGTCTCGGCCGCATTGTGGTTGCCGAAACCACCGACGGAAATCCGGTGACAACAGAAGACCTGAAGGTAGCTGGCGCAATGGCGGCACTGCTGCGCGATGCAATCAAGCCGAATCTGCTGCAGACGCTTGAAGGTGGTCCTGCCTTTGTGCACGCTGGACCGTTCGCCAATATTGCGCACGGGAATAACTCCATCATCGCCGATCGCGCCGCACTTGCAACGAGCGAGATCGTCGTAACCGAAGCTGGCTTCGGCGCAGATATGGGTGCGGAGAAGTTCTTTGATATCAAGTGCCGCGCCTCTGGCATTGCACCAGATGCTGCAGTGATTGTGGCAACGGTGCGTGCGCTCAAAATGCACGGCGGCGTTGGGAAGATTGTGGCGGGGAAGCCGCTTGACCCAGCACTGAATCAAGAGAATGTTGCGGCGGTTGAAGCTGGCGCGCAGAATCTTGCGAAGCAGATTGAGAACGTCCTCGCCTTCGGCATCCCCGCGGTTGTTGCAATCAATAAGTTCCCAACCGACACACCAGCAGAGCACGAGGCGATCAAGCGCGTCGCGCTCGCAGCAGGCGCACGCGCCGCGGTGATCTCGTCGCACTTCACCGATGGTGGCAAGGGTGCGGCGGAACTCGCCGAGGCGGTCTGGGCGGCGGTCACTTCAGGCGAGGCGAAGTACGCGCCGATCTACGCAGACGATGCGCCGCTCGCAAAGAAGATCGAGACGATCGCAATGCGGATCTATGGCGCGGACGGCGTCGACATTGCACCAGCCGCCGCAAAACGACTTGCAAGACTTGAGGAGCTCGGTTACGGGAAGCTCCCGATCTGCATGGCGAAGACGCAGTACTCGCTCTCCCATGATGCGAGCAAGCTCGGTCGCCCAACCGGCTTCCGGGTCCCCGTTCGTGGCGTCACGTTGGCGGCAGGGGCAGGCTTCATCACCGCGATCTGCGGCGACATGCGCCTGATGCCGGGCCTGAACAAGGCACCTGGCGGCGAGCGAATCGACCTCGATCTCACCCGCGGCGGGGAGATCGTCGGCCTCTTCTAAGCCCACTTACGTGCTCAGGTGAGCACCTCTGGAACCCCCACCACGCCCGGGGCGTTATAGGACTGAAGGGCTCTCTTGAGCCCAATAGAAGGAGTGAACGAATGAACACACGAAGCGCCCTGATGTCGCGGCTCGGAGTCCCTGCAGTCGTAGGCGCCGTCCTTGCCCTCGCCCTCGCCATGATCTCCGGACTTGGAGTCGCTGGCGGATCAAGCAGCTTGGATGGAGGAGTTGACTCGTACTACCCAGATGGCAAAGAGAGCGGCGTGAGGGGCGTAGCTCCTGAGTCTGGCGACACAGTTTCTTCGAATCAGGGAGATGGCACGAGCGACATAGTCCGCTACGGCAACCTCTCGCTTGAAGTCAACGACGTCGATGACGCGCTGGGGCGCGTCACAACGATCATTGAGAGCGCGGGCGGGTACATCTCTTCAAGCTCGCGCTCAGGCGAAGGGGAGTACCTCTACCTGAGTGTGACCCTCCGTGTCCCTGCCGCAGAGTTCAGCGCCGTCATGGCATCGCTGCGCAGTGAAGGTCAAGTTCTCAATGAAGACATCTACAGCTACGAAGTTACCATGCAGGTACTCGACCTTGAGGCACGACTAGAAAATCTTCGCGCGAGCGAGAGTGCATTCCTTAAGCTGCTTGATCGCGCTCAGACGGTTGCGGATGTCGTGGCCGTGCAGTCGGAGTTGAGCCGCATTCAGGGAGACATAGAATCTTTTGAAGCACAGCTCAGCGGCGTGAAGGATCAGGTTGAGATGGCGAGCGTTATGCTCTCACTCTCCCTCCCAGTCTCTCCGATTAATACTGCATCGGGCGACTTTGATCTTGGGTACGAGATCAGTAGCGCCCTCGCAAACTTGATCAACGTGGGGCGAGCGGTGATCGTTGCCGCGATCAACATCGTTGTGATCGGTGCTCCAATCGCACTGCTCGGAGGACTCTTTGGTTCGCTGATCGGCCGAGCCTTCAGCACACTTGCATCCCGAGCGAAGCGCACACTCGGCGGAGCGCCAAAGGGTGCACGCCGCGCAGCACGGCGCTGATCAAACTCTGTTGAACTGCAGACTGCCGCTGGGGCCTAGAGGGCTCCGGCGGCAACTGCGATCACCGCGACGGTGATGAGCCCGATCGCCACGCCGAGGGCTCCGGCAAGCCAAGCACGAACGTTGATCGGTCCGAGCTTTTCGTTCTCTTCTGACGCATGTGTTCCCATGCGGGCTAGTATCCCAGACGATGAGGATTGACATCGGCGGCGGCTTTGAACTGATCGGCGTGGAGAGCGCCGATGACCTTGCGCTCGTCCCCCCGTGCACTCGCGACGATGCCGATCACGCCACCTGCACCTGGTGGGAGGATGCGGACAAAGGGAGTAAGGTGGCCCACCTTGATGCGCGGCCCGCGAACGTGACGCCGCGCGCCACTGCCCCTGCGGGCGGCAAGGCGGCACTCGCCGCCTTTCTCGGCGCAGAGGTGAGCGAAGCGCCAGCCTTCAATCCATTTGCACCAAAGGCGCCAACGCGTGAAGAGGCGCTTCGTGACGCAGCAGCAGCGCCAGGGCAGCCGGCGAAGCTGCGACTCCTGACGCGCCAACTTCCAATCAGTGGACCAATGGGTTGGATTCTGCTTGCGAAGGGCGAGGCGGTGGCGTACTGCCAGGCGGGCCCAATCTCTGCTTTTCCTCGCGCGCAACGACTTCGAGATCGCTATCCAGATCTCCCTTCCACGCCACCGCCCGCGGTGGTGACGTGCATCTCTGTCGTCCCCGCGGCGCGTGGGAGCGCGCTCGGGAGTGCGCTTGTTGAAGGAGTGTTGACGCGGCTAAGTGGCGCAGGGTTCGCCGCGGTAGAGGCGTACCCAGAAGAGCCTGCCACGGCGGCGGCGCTCGATGCGGAGGCCACCTCCTCGGCGACGCAACGCTTCTGGGAGCGTCTCGGCTTTGCCGTCGCGGCCACTGGGCCGGATGGACGCTGGCCCGTGATGCGCCGAGTCCTGGAGTGAACGGGCGCGTGCCCTCGCTGCTCCCTCCGTATGAGGTGGTCGCGAACGTCAGCGAGGGGCGAGACGCATCAATCTTGGCCGCCTTTACGTCGGTGGTCGCAGGCTCGCCAGGCGTGTACCTGCTCGACGTTCACCACGACGCAGACCATGACCGCAGCGTCTACACCTACGTGGGCGAAGCAGACGCTCTCATCCTTGCAACACGCGCGCTGGCGCGGCTTGCGGTGGCAACGATCAACCTTGCGTCACCTGCAAAAAGCGGTGCCGGCCGCGGCGTCCATCCACGTATTGGTGCGATTGACGTGGTCCCAATCGTGCCGCTTGGTCCCGCCGGTGACGAGCGCGGCGCAATCGCCGCAGCGCGCACGCTTGGTCGTGCACTCGCCGCAGACCTTGACATCTCAGTACACTTCTACGGCGCGGTTGCGCGCGCTGAGGCGCGACGCGCGCTACCAGAGATTCGACGCGGTGGATTCGAGGACCTTGCGGCACGTCAGCAAAATCCAGCACACGAACCTGATGAGGGTCCCGCAGCGCCGCATATCACTGCTGGTGCTGTTGCGGTCGGCGTTCGTCCACTGATGACGGCATGGAATATTGAACTTACGGGTGCGCCAGAGGCGGAACTCCTCCGTGCGGCACGGAGCGCTGCCGCATCAATGCGCGGGAGTGCATCCGGGGGAGTGCCGAACCTGCAAGCGCTCGGCTTTGCGCTGCCAAGCGTTCATAGCGCACAGCTCTCAATGAATCTGCACGACGTGATCGGCGCTGCCAAGGCGGGAATCACACTGCACAGCATTCGTGATCGTGCGGAGCGTGAGGCGCGTGCGCTCGGCGTTCAGCTCGGCGTGAGTGAGATTGTGGGGCTCGTTCCAGATGCTGCGCTTCGCGCGGGGGGCGATCCGAATACCTTGAAGATTCGCGGCGGCTGGCAGCGCGCGACGATTGAATCCCGACTCTCTAGATAGCGAGCAGCATCACCAGCAGCGCAACTGCAACGAGTGGCAAGAGACAGCCAGACGAACTCGCCACTTTCTTCTCGTCAGCGAGAACGGCCTTTGCCGCGCGTTTCTCCTTACGTCGACGCTGATCCTCAGTAATCGCCGCGAAGAGAACGAACTCATCAAGTCCAGTCCCGTTGTTGTTTAGGTCGAGCGGCCCACCGTCGCCACCGGGGTCGTCGACGCCACCAAAGTCATCACCGCCGCCAAAGTCTCCGTCATGCATGCGCGCCCTCCGTGCGTTGTGGCGCTGACGCGCCGCTCCGTGAGATTAGACCAAGAAGTTGTGCCATCAGTCTGTCTCGTTCTGCGCGGTGAGACAGGGCTACTCAGCGCCGAAGGCCTCGCCACGTGGCTCCACGACGATGGTGGTCGTCTCCTCTGGGAGACCTGAGATCGTGATCGTCAGTTTTGGTTGCGCGGTCGGTGGTGTGGTGAGCCCCTCCTCCTTGCAGAAGGCCTTGACGGCGGCATTCGCCTTGGCAACGTCATCGGTCATTGGCATTGGGATGACGATCTTTGGACCGAGTTGGTTGATGAGCGCCGATGCTGCTTCAGCGCTCAGCTCTCCCCCAACTGGGATGAGCACAATATCCGCGCCTGGAAGTTCTTTGATCTGATCAGTAGAAAACCCTTCGGCATGGTCGCCGAGATGCACGACGTGGATGCCGTCGATCTCTGCGTAGAAGACGGTGTTATGTCGCGCTGCGCCGCCGCGATGGCTATCGCGGTAGCTACGAATGCCAGTGATGAGCACCGACTTGACTTCGTATTCGCCTGGCCCCTCCAAGACGACAGCGTTGTCCAGGCTGGTGGCAATGGGGGTGCGTCCGTCGCGTGGTGCGAGGCGACCCTTCACTCGCGCGAGCGGCGCGTCATCTGGGTGGCTGAGGGTGACGATGTCCGCCGTGATCCCGCGACCAGTTGGCCCCACGATGGAGGTGTACGGGTCGTAGGCGATCGTTGCCTCGCGTCCTCGGATTCGGACGCAGCTGCGTCCGTAATAGGTGAGTTCCATCGCCCTATTCTCCCACGCGCCACCCGCGGGCGTCGTACGGGGGAGCGTGCTCAGCCGAGCATGGATTGAAAGGGGGACACGAGTGGAGGGGTGTGCCAGGCGGGGTCAATGCCCATCGCCCCCGCCTGGCTGGAGGTCGGTTCTCAGGAGGGAGGTCCAGTGAACCGAACCCCATCATCTTCCTCGCGGGTGAATCTCCACTGAGCAGCCAGGTAAAGACTTCGCAATCCTTCGGGCACACCAGCACCCAGGAGCCCTTACTACCAAGGGGCCTTCTACCGCTCGGGACCCACTCGCGCTCGCCCTGAAGGCGGACCTACATCTCGGCGGGGGCGGAGATCCCGAGGAGGCGGAGCGAGGCGGCGAGGCTGGTTGCGGCCGCCTGGACCAGCCGCAGCCGTTTGGCGGAGAGTTCAGGGGCACCGCTGTCCACCACCTTCGCATCACGATAGAAGGCGGAGAAGGCGGTAGCGAGTTCGGTGGCGTACGTCGTCACGCCCTGGGTCTCATGATGCGCCGCAGCATCCTCCACGACTTCTGGGAGTCGAACGATCACGCGCGCCAACACAGCATCTGCACTCGTCTCGTTGTCAAGGAGATCTCCAATGGTTGGTGCCGTCACGAGCCCTTCGGTAGCCGCCTTGCGCAAGATTGATTGCATGCGTGCATGCGCGTACTGCGCGTAGTAGACAGGATTCTCACTGTTTCGCGCGGTGGCTGCCTTGATGTCGAAGTCAATCGCGGTGTTCGCACTGCGAGAGGCAAAGTACCAACGTGCAGAATCCACACCGATCTCTTCAAGGAGCTCATCAAGCGTCACAAAGGTTCCGGCACGCTTAGACATGCTCATCTCTACGCCGTCTCGAACGAATCGCACCCACGCCACGAGAAGCATCTCCATGTGCTCCTTTTGGTATCCGAGCGCCTCGCCTGCATTGCGCACTCGTGCAACGGTGCCGTGATGATCTGCACCCCAGACATACACCAGGTGATCAAAACCGCGGCCAAACTTCTCTTCGACGTAGCCAATGTCTGATCCGAAGTACGTGTATGCGCCCGTAGACTTCTTGATCACACGGTCTTTGTCATCACCGAACGCCGTGCTCTTGAACCAGAGCGCACCGTCGCGCTCTTCAAGCCAGCCAGCCGCGCGGAGCTTTTCAATGGCGCGTTCAACGTGCCCCTCGGTATACAGAGACCCTTCTGAGCGCCACACATCAAACTCCACACCGAGCGCGGCGAGCGAAGACTGAATGCCAATACGAATGCGCTCTGATGCCCACTTACCGATGACTGCGACCTCGTCGCGATCAGGATCAGAGCCGTGTGCTTCACGTGCCTCTGCAGCGCGCGCTGCAACATCAGCAGGGATCGCTGTGGCGAGTTCGCCAACGTAGTCGCCCTTGTATCCATCTTCTGCAACCTGAATGCCGTCACGCAGCGCGATCACGCTTTCGCCGAGTCGGCGCACCTGTTCACCAAAGTCGTTGAAGTAGTACTCGCGGGTTACCTCTTGGCCAGCCGCTTCAAGGACGCGCGAGAGGAGGTCGCCGACAAATGCACCGCGCGCATTACCTACCGTCAGTGGCCCTGTGGGATTTGCGGAGACGAATTCCACATTGACGCGGAGCGGACTCTTGGAGTCCGCTGGCACGACGTGTCCCCACGCGGACGGTGACGCGATGATTGTGTCAAGGAGATCGGCGAGAAGTCCGGCGCGGAGGCGCATGTTGAGAAATCCTGGGCCTGCAACGCTGGCCTGCGTGATCGGGCCGAGCGAACCCGCGCCACCATGGAGCCGCTCTTGCGCCTCTGCGTCCAACTCTGCAACGAGTGCCGCAGCAATCTGTGCGGGGGCGCGTTGCAGGAGCTTTCCAGACTTCATTGCAATGTTTGAGGCGTAGTCACCATGTTCACTGCTTGCAGGCACCTCAACTTCAATCCCACGGATGAGTGCCTCGAGCGCGTTCGCATCGGCAGGTGCGGGGAGGGTGCCGTTGGCGATTGCACGACGCAGGGCGCGGCCGACCGCATCACGGACCACGTGTCGCAGCGGGACGCCGAGAAGCGGGTCGCGCGGGAGGGCTCGGGCGCGCTCAGCAGGAGTCGGGTGTGCGCCAGATGTGGTCATGGCTGAATCGTAGCGGCGAACTCTGGCACGATGGCGGCATGAGCCAACACCCGAGCGAGCACCCAGGGCCAGACGGCCAGAACGAGGTCTCTCAGGCGGCGCTGCCCCCTGCAGGGGTTGAGATCGCGACCCCAGTGAGTCGAGGACAGGTGCTTCGCGTGATGGCGTTGCTGACGGTTGCGTTTCTCGTCGGCGCACTCCTCCTTCGCGTGCAGGCGGACCGCATTCGCCCGCTCGACCTCCCACTCCCGGCAGGGTGGGAGGCGGTGAGTGCGGACACGGTGCTCGCTGGCATCTCACCACAGAGCGCGGTTCGCGCGGCGCGCACCGCCGATGCACCCGTTGGCGCTTCGCCACGCGTGCGGCTGATCACACTAACGACCGCAGGGAGTGACGCACCGTCACTCAGTGGCGTCTACTGGCTCATCGTCACCGATGACGTTCGTCCGAGTATGGAGATTCCGAGTGGCGACTCACTCGATGTTATTCGCGCGATTGTTCTGGTTGATCAGCGCGGCGGCATTGCACTCGCTGTTGAGCGAGGATTCTCGAACGCAGATCCAACCCTTCCGCCGGACTGATCTAGGCGCGCTGCATCAACAGCGCGCGCGACGCGCCGTTAGCGCGTTGGCGGAACAGGCCAGTGTTCACCAGCGCGCTCCCACCGCTTCGTGACGAGCTCATCAAACCCGTGCTCTAGGAGGAGCGCTCGCGCACGATCGAAATTCAGTGCAAACCAGTCTGGTTCGTGTGCATCAGATCCGGTGACAATGTAGCGACCGCCAATCTCCTTGTACCGTGCAACGGCCTGTGGGAGCGGATAGCAGACGCCAGTGCGCTGTCTCCAGCCAGAACTATTGATTTCGAGTGCGGTGCCAGTTTTTACGAGCGCCTGCAAGAACGGTTCGTAGAGCTCAGGCGCCGCCTCAAAACGATCGGTGCCGATATGTGGGTACACATACTTGCGAACGTAGTCAGCATGGCCAAGGATGTCGAAGAGTCCGCTCTCAACTGCGCCAAGGACTTCATCAAAGTACGGCGCGGTTACGTTTGCGTCACTTCCAGCAAAAATCGCAGCACGTGATCGCTTAAACGGAGAGTCAATCCCTGGATGGATGCTCCCGATCGTGAGGTCGTACTGGTGGCGTTGCAGGTGATCGCGAATATCCTGCTCATACGCGCGCTCGTAGGTGATCTCCACGCCAAGAAGAATCTCAAGCCGATCACCAAACTTTTTTCGCAGTTCGTTGACAACCTCGACGCGACGTTGATGGGGTGCAAGTGTTGCACCGGGCTCTCGAGGATCAAAGTCGAGGTGATCGGTGATCGCAATGCGCGGCATGCCGAGCGCGATTGCAAGTGCCGGATACACGTCAACTGGGACCACTGAATCTGGTGAGAGCAGGGTGTGGAGGTGCACATCAAGCGGAAGATCAAACGTTCCGTTGATCGCGAGGCTCTTCGGTCGTTCGTTAGTACTCATCGTGTCCGCCTCACTACTGCTGGTTTAACCAGCTGCGCGCCGCGCCACCGCGTAACCCACGAATGAGGAGCAGTGCGAGCAGCATTGGAGGAAGGCCAGGGAGCCAGTTGCCAAAGGTCAAGGCAATCAGCGGGCCCGCTGGAATAAGAACGGTGGAGAGGCCGATCGCAAAACCTCGCCCCGCCTCCTTGCGCTGGATGACGAGGGTGACGCTAAAGATTGCGGCGGCGATCAGCGCCATCCAGACCACTCCCTGGAGGGTGACGGGAGCCGCAGTCGCCTGCTCCACGATTGGCCCAAGGGTGAGGCCGAGCCCCGCGAGAAGGAGGAGCGCATAGATGAGAAATGCGAGGACGCTAATCGGCATGGGATCAGGATGGCACGAGCGCAGCGGCTCGTCTTGGACGTGTGGTGCCCCCAACGGGATTCGAACCCGTGATCTCCACCTTGAAAGGGTGGCGTCCTAGGCCGCTAGACGATAGGGGCGTCAGGACGGTGAGGGTAGCACCCGCTCGATTCAGGCGGCGAGTTTGCCGAGGACGTCGGAGGCGGCAAGCGCGAGTGCGGCGGCGATCGCAAAGCCGCCTGCGAGAAGGGCGGCGAGGAGGGCTCGGCCGTCCTCAGCCCGTCGGATTGCCCGGATCATGCTGAAGGCGAGCATCAGGGCGGCGAAGGCGCAGGCGAGCCCCACGACGAACGTCCCGATCGAGAGCTGCCCGATCTGCTCGGAGTCGCGAATGCTTGCAACCCATAGGAAGTAGAGGAGCGACGACCCGAGCGCCACTGAGACCGCAACGCCCGTGCCGAGTGAGACGACCCCGCGAATTCTTCGGCTGCGCTGTTGGCTCATCTGCATAGGGTAGCCCCCCGCATCGAATACGGCGAGCCTCGCCGCGAGCGCGAGCGAGCCGACACGAGGCGGCCCCTCGGCTACGATGAGCACATGGAGATCATGGGCATCAAAATTCCGACGATCATCACGGAGAACAGCGGGATTCGCTGTGAAGGGTGCCGTGAACAGATTACAGGCACTCCCTTTCGTGTCAGCGTGCTGGACATCATCGCCACCGAGGTGGCCCCGTCATTTGAGCAGGCATCTCCAATCAACCCTGGCCCATTCCAGTTTTGTAAGAAGCCAGAGTGCCCTGCCCTCTGGATGTCCCGAAACAGCTGGTACACCTGTCAGCAGAGTGAGGTGCGCGAGATCATGCGACCGGTACCGATTCAGCTACCGGGCAGCGCGAATGGACTCGGCCTCTGTGACGGACTTCATCAGAGCGC
The DNA here is from genome assembly GCA_040397155.1 of Candidatus Limnocylindrus sp. Lineage (GTDB taxonomy): Bacteria > Chloroflexota > Limnocylindria > Limnocylindrales > Limnocylindraceae > Limnocylindrus. Next base: position 7,755 of record JBBAWP010000009.1, on the reverse strand, counting down.
GCACGAGTTCATTCCGGCGTAGGCCGGAGGGCGCGTGATCGCCGCCGCCACTACGCTCCTCGCCGCACTTTTCGCCGCACTTCTCTTCAATCAGTACGCAACTCGACGCGCGCCGTATCAGCTCGCCTGGGCGGTCGGCGCAACCGCATTTGCAGTAGCGGCGGGGGCGGAGTTCGCAGCGCAGCTGATTGGCTGGAGTGAGCCGCTGTATCGAGTTTGGTATCTCACCGGTGCGGTGTGGACCGCCGGCTGGCTCGGTGCTGGAACCATTCTGCTCCTTGTCAAGACACGATTCGGCTACTGGTATGCACTCTGCCTCGCACTTGCAGGACTCTTCACGATCCTCGTTGCACGCCGCCTTGAAGATCCGAGCGCTGCACCGATCGCACTTGCGTATGCGCTGAGCGCATGGGGGGCAGCGGTAGCGATCGCATGGCTCTCATATCTTGCGAGTCCGCGCTGGAGTCGCATCGCAATTGGATTCATGGTTGGAGTGAGTGCGCTCGCACTTCCGCTTGTTGCAACCGCAACACTCCCCGCGCCAGGGTGGGCGGTTGATTCCACCACAGGGGCTCCCGTTGCCGTGCTACTCCCGCCATCACTTCGACTGTTGACGCCGCTCTTGAATGTGAGTGGAGCACTCGCACTACTCACTGGCGCACTCTTCTCCGCATATGTGTTTATGCCAAAGAGGAGAACGCTGCCGTACTCAAGTGATCCGAACCAGCGCGGCGACGAACTCCTTTTCAATCTCGCGATTGCCCCCGTTGCGATCATCGTGAACTTCTTCCGCAGCCTCCCACTTGCAGTTCGCGCGTGGCGCGAAGGTACGTTGAACCGACGCGTCCCCGCAACGCTGCTCATTGCGCTGGGCGCGTTTCTCCCAAGCCTCACCGACACACTCAATCGAGGGGGATCCACTGAGGCCTATGCGCTCGGCAAGCTGCTCGGCGCGGCACTCCTCCTCATCGGCTTCCTCGCAAGCGTTGACGAGCCGAGCGAGATCAACCTCCCGCTCGTCGGCGCACCGCTCCGTGCCGCCTTGCGTTGGGTTCGCGGGTGAGAGCGCACCAGCGGACGACTGCTATCCTCGTGCGTAGCGCCGCACGGAGGAGTTGATGAAGATTCGCACCGCAGTCTTTCCCGTCGCCGGATGGGGAACTCGCTTCCTGCCCGCAACCAAGGCGGTGCCGAAAGAGCTCCTCCCCGTCGTAGACCGTCCCGTCATTCAGTACGCCATTGAGGAGGCGATCGCCTCTGGGATTGAGCGGGTGATCCTTGTCACGAGCGAACATAAGCGCTCCATTGAAGATCACTTTGACAGCGCAACCGACCTTGAGGCGATCCTTGAGGCCCGCGGAGACATTGAACACTTGCGCGCGGTTCGTGCCGTGGCCGACATGGTGCACCTTGTGACGGTTCGTCAGAAAGAGCAGCTCGGGCTCGGGCATGCGGTGCTGATGGCGCGCGACGCCGTAGGGCGTGAGCCGTTCGCTGTTGTCCTCCCCGACGATCTGATCATTGGCGAGGAGCCGGCGCTCGGTGAACTGATCAAGGCGTATGAGGCGAGCAGCGCCTCCGTGGTTGCACTGATGGAAGTGGCGCCCGACCAAACCCGACGCTATGGAATCGTGGAGCCTGACCCCACGCTCCCCTCATCTGATGGCGGCCGGATTATTCCGCTCCGCGGCCTTGTTGAGAAGCCCGAACCTGCAGATGCGCCATCTAACTTGGCGATCGTGGGCCGCTATGTGCTGAGCCCAAAGATCTTCGAGACGCTTGAGCGAACGCAGCACGGCGCGGGTGGGGAGATTCAACTCACCGACGCCATCCAGGCGCTCGCGGCAGAGCAGCCGGTGGTTGGCTACAAGTTCAGTGGCACGCGATACGACGTCGGCGCTCCTGAGGGCTGGTTGCGCGCAAATCTTGATCTTGCACTTGAGCACCCAACCTACGGAACACACTTGCGCGCGGCACTCGCAACACACATTCGGGACGGAGAGAAGTGAGCGGTACATCAGAGGTTCGCCTCAAGCCTGGCGATCTTGTTGCAGGGAGATACCGACTGCAAGAACAGATCGGCGAAGGCGCTGCCGCTTCTGTCTTCCGCGCCACCGACGAAGTGCTCGGTCGAGATGTAGCGGTGAAGGTGCTCCGTGGCGCACTTGCCGCATCTCCTGACGCCACTGCGCGATTCCGCGCAGAGGGTCGCGCCGCAGCAATCATTGCGCACCCAAACGTTGCCGCCGTGTTCGACGTCACCCCCGAGGGCGATGCGCCAGCGATCATTATGGAATTCGTTGACGGGGAAGATCTCGCCTCAATGCTGCGACGCGTTGGGCCACTCGTTCCCCGACGCGCCGCCGCAATCGCGGCACAGGTTGCTCGCGGCTTAGCAGCGGCGCATCAGCGCGGCATTATTCACCGCGACGTTTCATCTCGGAACATTCTGATTGGACGCGAAGGTCGCGCGCAGATTGCAGACTTCGGCATTGCACACGCAATTCTTGAAGATGGGCTTCCGACTGGAACGAAAGGATCTACAACACCTGCCGGGACCGCGCACTATGTTGCGCCGGAGGTTGCCGCTGGTGCGCCCGCCACGTCGTCATCAGATCTCTTTGGGCTCGGCGTGGTTCTCTTCGAACTGCTCACAGGGCGACGACCTGCGCTGCGCGGCGCAGATGATGCTGTCCCGTCACCACGCACGCTGCGACCAGATATCCCAGTGGAGCTTGAGTCAATCACGATGCAACTGCTCGCTGTTAATCCGACAAAACGAACACAGAGCGCCACGCTTGTTGCAGATGCGCTGGAGTCATATGTGGTCAAGGTTGGACGAACGTCAATTCCACCGCGAGCGGTTGGCCCTGCGGCGGGTGCGCCGCGCGCACTTGCTGGGACGCGCGTGGCGCGTGTTGCAGGGGAGGCGGGACCCGGGGAGCCAGAGATGCCAGCCGATCCGTTTGACCAGAGCCCGCCAGCCGACGATGAAGAGGCGATGCCGCTGCGCACCACGCTGCTGACGATCGCAGGGGTCGCGGTGACGGTCCTTGTGCTGCTCGCCGCCGTGATCTTCGGGTTGCGCCTGATCAACGCGGGTGCTGGGCCAGACGGTAACGTTAAGGTGCCGCCAATCACGTCACTCACGCTCGCAGAGGCGATCCCAATTGCCGAACAGCTCGGGCTGCTCATCAAGGTGAGCGAACGCGTCACCTCTGAGTCACTCCCTGTTGACACCATCCTCTCGCAGTCACCAGACCCGTCAACGCTCGTTCCGCTCAATAGCGTGATTGAGGTGCGCGTGGTGGCGGGGAGCGGACTTGCGGTCGTCCCCGATCTGCTCGGTACCACGGAGGAGGAGGCGACCACCCGACTCCGCACCGCCAACTTGCGGCTCGGTCAGGTGATCTCCGCCTGGTCTCCGGATGCTCCGCTCGGGAGCGTGCTGCAGCAGAACCCGCGAGCGGGGCTGCAAGTGGCAAATGGGAGTCGAGTCGATCTTGTGGTTTCGCTCGGGCCTGAGCCATCTCCGGGTGCGAGCGCCTCTCCGTCCGGCGTTGCAGATACCGCGGTGCCAGTGTTGCGCTGCGCCCCAGTTGGTGAAGCGTCGCTCATGCTGGAGGCGGTGGGACTCACACTTGACCCTGCGTCAGCCGCGCTTGACGCAACGGAGATTGTTGATGTGATTTCACCAGCGGCGGGAGTCTTGGTCCCGAGCGGCAGTGTGGTGACGATCGTTTCTACGAGCCCATTCGGTACGCCACTCGCCGGCTGTCCGTAGGGTTACGCCTCAAGTCCTTCCCAGAGGCCGCCACTCGCCCAGCTGAGTCGCGGAAGGCGCACATCTGCACCATCAACGCGACGCCCATGACTTGCGGCACGCTGCAGCTCTACGGGTGCCGTCCAGCATGGCCGCACGTCACTCTCTGCAATCAGCTTCTTCTTCTTGTCGATGCCGCAATAGCTGATCTTCCCCACCACGGCGCGACGGAGATGTCGACAGGTTCCGCACGCGGTGGTTGGCGCTTGGCAGACCCAGCACCGACCCGTCTCCTCTTGCAGCGCGCCGCATGACGGGCACTGCCACGCGAGGTGTGCGCCGTCCACTATGGCTTCTTCTTCACGGTAAACGCCGTGGTCGCTTCAAGTGGATCACCCTGCGGAAGGGTGTAGGTCACAAGGATCAGCCCTCGCCCCTCCGTGTCGTAATTCTCTGGGAACGTGTACTCACCGATCGCGCGACCGTTTGAATCTGATGTTGTGCACGGGAGTGAGATCGGCGCAAGACCTGGCGCGGTAATCATCATGCAGACCGTGGCCCCTGAAACAGTTGCGCCCGTGGAGTCGGTCGCGGTTGCGGTGATGCGGAACGCCTTCGGCGACTTGTTCAAGAAAATCGTTGCAGGATTTGCGACCACAATCACTCGGCCAACTGAGGCGTTCGTGGTGATCTCCACACTCGTGCGCGAACTATTCCCTACAGCGTCGGTAGCCACCACGGTGAGGAGATTCACTCCGTCACGGAGTGAGATGTTCACCGCGTAGTTGCCACTCTCATTGGACGTGCCAGACGCAGTGAGGCCAGACGTATCATTTCGTAACTGAATCTCGACACCCGCCTCACTCGTGCCACGCACCGTCACCTCTGCCCCACTTACCAGCTGACCAGGTGTGGGCGACGTGATCTCAACGATTGGCGCTGTGTTGTCACGCGTGACGCTGATCCCAGCACTCGGTGTTTTCTCCACGCCGTCAACCACAACCACAGCGGTGATCGTATTCGTGCCTTCCGTCAGGGGGATGCTGTTTACCTCAAACCCGGGTGTGCGCGGCAGCTCAATCTCTGCGCCAACACGTTGCGAACCATCTGCGCCAACGACGTTGATGCGAAGGATTGCGTTGCTGAGCCCGAGGAGATCGTCTGGGAGTGAGCCTCTGACGGTGATGGTGGCGGTTGCAACGGTTGCGGGGTCTGGTGCAACGATCAGCGGCTGGCCCGCGGAGGCGGATGGGACTGCGCCACTTGGCGTGGCGCTCTGCGTGGGTTCGCCGAGCGAGATCAACAGACGCACGCCAAGAACCGCCGCCACAATCAAGATCGCAACTGCTCCGAGCCCTACGAGTCGCGTGATCAACGTAGTAATCGCGCGGCCAAACGAACCGCCGCCACGTTGAGGTGCACGTTGTGATGTGTAGGAGACTGCTGCGCGCGTTGGCGCAGCTGAATCAACTCGTCGGATTGGCTGGCGAGCGCCGCCGCGACTGTCACTGCGGTTGCCGAAGAGACCGCGGCGCCGTGGCGGTTGCGATCCGGGTCGATTGAACCCTGCCATGTCCCTGATTGTGGCACGCAGAGCAGATTCACCGCTACGCTCAGCAGATGCCAGAGTTTCCGTCCGAACCCGCCGTTGTTGATGCGCTGCGGCGCGAGGTTCAATCGGCACGCGAGCGCATGCGCACCGCCATCACAGAAGGTCGCGGCCCAGAGGCGTGGGCGGCGGCACAGATTGCAATCGGCGCGCGTGGCCGCTTCGGCGTCCGACTCGGGCTCGAGCGCTCCGTTGCCCTCCTTGAGGCCCTCGGACACCCCGAGCGCGGGGTGCGTGGCGCGCTTATCGCAGGGACAAATGGGAAGGGGAGCGTCAGCGCCCTCGTCTCTGCCGCACTCAGCGCAGGGGGCGTGCGGCATGGCAGCACGCCGAAGCCGCACCTCATCTCGTACCGCGAACGCATCCGGATCAACGGCGAGCCGCTCGCCCCACTCCCGTTTGCGGTCGCAGTGGAACGCGCGCTGAGTGCGGCTGATCAGGTGGAGAGCGCCGTTGGCCCAGTGACGGAGTTTGAACTGCTTGCGGGGGTCGTCTTTGATGGGTTTCGTACTGCTGGCATTGATCGGGCGGTGGTTGAGGTTGGACTCGGCGGCCGCCTAGACGCCATGCACGCCTGGGACGGCGGCGTGGCGGTGGTGACGAATGTTGGACTCGATCATCAGGAGTATCTCGGCAACACAATCGAGCTGATCGCCAAGGAGAAGGCGGCGATCATCATGCCAGGCGATCGCGCGGTCACCGGAGCGAGTGAACGCGGCGGTGCGCTGCGCGTGATCCGCGAACGAGCACGCGACGTTGGTGCCGTGCTCACTGAGGCGGTGCGCGGTGCGGTTCGCCCGCGCGGTCGTGACGGGATTGAGGTGGAACTCCCGCGCCTCGGACTGGTGCAGGTTGGACTCCTCGGTAAACACCAGGGAGACAACGCAGCGGTTGCGCTTGCGACACTGGACGCGATGCGCGACGCGGGAGTGGTCACGGTAAGCGACGCGGCGATTCGAGAAGGGTTTGCCGCGGTGCAGTGGCCGGGTCGCATCGAGTTGATTCGTCAACCATTTGGTGCGCCAGATTCGCGCGACCTCCTCTTGGACGGCGCGCACAATGAAGATGGGGCTGCGTCACTCGCATCTGGAATCCGAGATCTTGCACCGCTCCTCCAGGACGCAGATGGAACGGCGGGGGTGAAGCCGTTGACGCTCGTGATCGCCGCGATGTCAGACAAGTCGATTCCTGAGATCTTCCGTGCGCTCGCACAGGTACCGGCTCTCAAAGAAGCGACCGTGATCTGCACCAGTGTTGGTGACGCGCGCTCCGCGTCAGTTGATGACCTCACCGCCGCTGCACGCGCAGCGGGACTCGGTGCACAGGTCAGTGACGCAGCGAATCCCGTGGAGGCACTCGACAGTGCGGCCAAGGCGCGCGGCGCAGTGGTTGTTGCCGGTTCGCTCTATCTCGTCGGTGCCGTTCGTGAGCGCCTCATGCGCGAAGGGCGCATTGCGAACGATGGGAGCCTCGACGGCTAGCGCTGCGCCTACTGGTTCGGTCGGGTTCCTAGGGTGACGGAGAGCTGGATGACGCTCTCGCCGCGCAGCACATCAAGGACGATCGTGGCACCAGGCGAGTACTGCACCAGGAGATCTTGCAACGGGTGCAGCTCATCAATCGCCACCCCCTCCACCTTCACGACAATGTCACCATCTGTAAAGCCGGCCGTTTCGGCAGGGCTGCCAGGGACGACCGCAGGCTCAGCTCCCGACGAGAGCCAGGCTCCCTGGAAGACCGGCAGGTTGTTCTGCGCCGCTGAGCGGCGATCAAGCGAGGTGTAGCGAATTCCAATCCATGGACGTGAGAGCGGTACGCCGGCGAGCGCCTGCTCCATGATCGGCCGAGCGATATCAATTGGGATCGCAAAGCCGATCCCTGCGCCCTCATTGGAGATCGCCGTATTGATGCCAATCACCGCGCCACTGGAGTCGACGAGTGCGCCACCAGAGTTGCCAGGGTTGATTGCGGCATCCGTCTGCAGGAGTCCGTCAAGTCGGCCAGACTCGGTGGTGATCTGTCGACCAAGCGCGGAGATGATCCCCGCAGTCACAGAGTTGGTGTAGACGCCAAGTGGCGAACCCATAGCGATTGCGGTCTGCCCCACCTGGATATCTCGCGAACGTCCGAGCGTTGCGGCGGAGAGATCGGTGGCCTCAACCTTCACGATGGCAAGGTCAGTCAACGTGTCAATGCCGTAGATGGTGCCCACAAAATCACGACCATCTTTGAGGTTGACGGTGATGCTGGTCGCGCCCTCAACCACATGGCGATTGGTGACGATCCATCCATCTGCGGAGTAGATCACCCCTGAGCCAACGCTCTCGCCCCCTGCCGTTGTGACCTCAAGCGTGACGATGGCGGGGGAGACGCGCTCCGCAAC
>JBBAWP010000008.1:0-28705 GCA_040397155.1 Candidatus Limnocylindrus sp. | reverse complement strand
GGTCTTGATCGAGGATCAGCTCCTGGAACTTCGCCAACTCTTCGTCCGCCTCTGGCTCCATGCGATAGGTGCGCGCGTTCCAGGTGAAGGTGCGCGTCTCCTTTGCAGAGAGTGGTGCCGCGGCAATGAAGAGGATGAAGCGATTCCCATCGGGGAGTTGCTGGTCGAGCGTCACCGAGTACGGCAGGTGCACGGTGTAGGTGGTGGGATCGCGTTGCACCTTTGCGCCTGGCACAACGTCACCCTTGACGCTGGTCTGTGGCTCTTCGAGGGCGATCTGGAACTTGATCGTCTCGCCGTCGCTCTCCACCACGTGATCTGGACTGAGCGGCTTGGCGCGATCCCCTAGGATCCCTTCGTGCACCCAGGGGAAGTGGCTGAAGTCGATGAAGTTCTCAATGCGTCGCGCGGGCGAACTCTTCCAGTCGTAGGTCTTGATGGGAATGGTGCGCAGTTTCGGATCTCTCCACCACGGCACCTGCGGCAGCGGGAAGAGCGGCGCAGGTTGCTCCCAGCGGCCAGGCCCTGGATCCATCAGCACCCAGATCAGCCCTGCGTGTTCCGTTGCGGCATAGCGTTCAATCTTTGCGCGACGCGGGATCGCACGACCGTGCACCGCGGGGATGCGCCGCACCGTGCCGCTCTTGTCGTACGTCCAGCCGTGATACGGACAGACGAGACACGGCTCACCAGTTGCCGGTGATCCATCTGGCGCAGGCGACGTCCCCTGATCCACCCAGCCGAGTGAGAGCGCCGTGCCGCGATGCGCGCAGAGATCGGGGAAGGCGGCCACCTCACCACCCAGGCGCACCACCACCAGTGCTTCGTCGTTTAGTCGCACCGCCTTCGGCGCATCCGTCAGCTCATCCGCCCGGCAGACAGGCGCCCATGAGCGCCTGAGCGCACGCTCCAGCGCCACCTCTCCCGCCGCGTCTAGCTGGTTCCCTGGCAATTCACTCATTGGGAGCGAAGTCTAGTGCCACACCCCTTGAGACCCACGCCTTGTGGTGCGACTCAGGGCTACCCCTCTACGCCGTCGAGGACGATGCAGTTCGGCGTGGCCCACGCATCCTGCTTGAAGTAGTCCTTCCCCTTTAGTGACTCAATGAGCGCACGCGCGGCGTCAAGCTGCGCGGTGATCGTGGGGAGCGCCGCTGGGCTCGTGTATTCGCCGAATGGGCAGTAGTGCGTTGGCACGCCGCCGCCCACCAGGTATCCAAGCTCAACGAGCCCAAGTCCGGTGTTACAGAGGGCGTCGTTGCCGAACTTTTCCTTTGAGTAGAAGCATTCGTAGTCACTGACCTCTGCAACGGGCTGACCGGCGGTGACACTGTCACCCACCTTCACCGTTGGATTCAGCACGTGCTCAGTCTCCCAGACTGGCCCCTGCGTATCTCCACCCATTGCCGCATACATGATGGTGAAGTCGCCGCTGTAGATCTCCTGCACGTTGACGACCACTCCAGTGATTGGGGCAAGGACTGGCGTGCCAATCGGCGCCCAGAAGGTTGGCTGCGGGTTGAGCTTCTTCTCCCCAGCGCTTGAACCCTCAACACCATCGCCGTAGTCAGCAATCGGGAAGCTGATCCCGCTCGTGTACTGATCCGCAAAAGCAAGCACCGCTGCGTAATCAATGCTGGCGAGGTCAAGTGGGAGCGACTCCAGCAGCGCAGGGGTAGTAACCACAGGTCCGCCGCTGTTTGTAGGACTCTCGTTCGGACCACCGCCGCTTGACCCATCGCCGCATGCGGCAAGAAGGGATGCCGTGAGAAGTGCCGAGAGCGCGAATCGTGCTGAACTCATGAACCTCACTCAATACGTATGGCTTGTAGATCAAACCTGTGCAACAGAATATAGAAATGGTTAAGCCAACCCCACCCTCTCCCTGACCTCATGCATCGTCTCGGTGACGAGGGGGAGGAGGCGCTGTGCGCCGTCGCCGAGGATGTTGTCGATCTCATGAGGGAGCGCGAGGAGTTCCTGGTAGCGCTCACGGGCGGGGGCGTAGTGGGCGGTGAGGCGTTCGGCGAGTGCGCGCTTCAGGTCGGCGCAGCCGGTGGTGGCGTTGCGCTCGGACTCCCAGAGCTCCTTGTAGCCAGGGTTGACGAGCTTGTGCAGCTGGCAGACGTTGCAGGCCTCCGGGTGTCCAGGGTCTGACTTCAGCGGGCGCTTCACGTCCGTCACGGCGGACATCACCTGCTTCTTGATCGTCTCGGCGTCACTCAGGATGTCGATGGTGTTGTTGATCGACTTGCTCATCTTCTTCTCGCCGTCCGTCCCCAGCACCACGGGGGCTTCGGTGAAGACGGCCTGCGGCTCAGGGAAGGTCTCGCCGAACTTGTGGTTGAAGGCACGTGCGATCTCGCGAGAGAGTTCCAGGTGCGCCGCCTGATCCTTACCAACCGGCACCACGCTCGCCTTCGGCAGGAGGATGTCTGCCGCCTGCAGGATGGGGTAGGTGAGGAGGCCGTGATTCACATCATCTGGTTGGGTCAGTTTCTTCTCCTTATAGGTGGGCGTCCGCTCCACCCAGCTGACGGGGGTGACGGTCATCAGGATCCAGGCGAGCTCCAGCACCTCTGGCCGATGGCTCTGCACAAACAAGGTGCACTTGTTCGGATCAAGGCCGAGGGCGATCAGCGCCGCCGCCATCTCCCGCGTCTGGCGGCGCAGTCGATCGCCGTCATGGACGCTGGTAAGCGCGTGGTAATCGACGATGCAGTAGATGGACTCGTAGTTCTCCTGCAGCGCCACATAGTTCCGAATGGCGCCCAGGTCATTCCCTAGGTGCGGCGCCCCAGAGGGCTGGATGCCGGAGTAGGCGCGGATCGGCGTCTTGGTGGTGGTGCCTGTCTCTGATTTGGCCGTGCTCATGGGGGGAGTGTAGCGGCGGGAGGGGCTCCGCTACGCTTGGCGCATGAGCGCCTCTCAGTCTGCACCGGGCTTCAGCATCGCCCTCCTCGGCGGGGGGACGGTCGGTGCTGCCGTGGCGCGGGGCCTGGTCTCCCGATATGAAGAGTGGGGGATTGAGATCGCTGGCATTGCGGTGCGCGATGTTGCGAAGGCTACGGCCGCAGGACTTGATCGCATTGCGCCGCTGAGCACTGATGCTCTTGCTCTCGCTTCTTCTGATGTGGATCTTGTCGTTGAGCTGATGGGCGGGTTGGATCCTGCGCTTCCTGTTGTGGAGGGCGCGCTGAAGGCTGGGCGCCCGGTGGTGACGGCGAACAAGTTGCTGTTCGCGAACTTCGGTGCACGACTCGAGTCTCTTGCGCGCGCCTCTGGTGCCGCGCTTCGCTTTGAATCTGCGGTTGCGGCGGGGGTGCCCGTGATTGGCGTGCTGGCGCGCGACATGGCGGCGAACGAGATCACTTCCATCAAGGGGATCATCAACGGCACCACCAACTACATCCTCACCAAGATGGAGAGCGAAGGCTGGTCGTACGAGCAGGCGCTCGCCGAGGCGCAGAAGATTGGCTACGCCGAGGCGGATCCGCGCTCTGACGTGGAAGGTGAAGACGCGGCGGCGAAGCTCGTGATCTTGGCGCGCATGGCGGCTGGAGCGTGGCCAGCGCTGTCGCATGTGCAGCTTGATGACGCGCCAGGGATCACTGGCGTTCAGGCTACGGATATTGCGGCGGCGGCTTCTCGCGGCGCGCGGTTGCGCATGTTGGCGTCGTGGGAGAACGGTGGCGATGATGCCGCGAAGGATGTCTTGTCTGTTCGTGTCACTGAAGTTCCTGCCGACTCGCGACTCGGCACCACGGTTGGTGGTGGAAATCTGATTGTCATTTCTGGTGACTTGATCGGCGATCTGACACTCGCCGGCGCGGGCGCTGGACCGGGATCAACGGCGAGTGGCGTGATCAGCGACATCTTGGCGGTGGCGCGCGGCGAAGGTTCGTCGTGGGGTGACCTGCCGCCTGCTGATAACGCACCGGCACCCGCATGGTTCCTTGCGGCGAAGAAGAAGCGCGGTGATTCATGAGTGACGCGATGCGCTACCCGTATCCGAACGGCTGGTTCATGGCGGTCGCCGACCGCGACGTTGATGCCGCGCGCGGCGAAGCGCTGCTGCGTGCCGCTGGTGCAACGGAGGTGCGACGTCTCATTGCTGGTGGCGAGGGAGTTGCAACACTCGGCAAGAGCGGTCGCTTTGAACGCCTGATGAACTGGCTGCGACATCTGAATACGGATCAAGCGTCGGATCTGCTCGTCTATGAGGGTGCGCGCGACGCTGGCCGGGTGGTCCTTGTGGCACGCGGCCTTGGTGCTGATGCACGACGGGCCGTTGCGGCGCAGCTGCGCACGGCCGACCTGCACTTCGTGAACTTCTACGGTGGCGTGGTGACGGAAGACTGGGACGGCTGGCGCGGCGCGCTGCTGCCGAACGTCCCCGCATGGGCGTGGCGATGAGCGGCGCGGCACGTCCAGTCTTGATGGAGCGCTTCCGCTCCGTGCTGCCCCTTACGGCTGCAACGCCAATGCTCACGTTGGGAGAGGGGGCAACGCCACTGGTGCGCGCGCCACGTCTGGGCGCTTCTATTGGCGCATCTGATCTGTGGCTGAAGGTTGAAGGGGCGAACCCGACTGGATCGTTCAAGGATCGCGGCATGGTGGTGGCGGTGGCGAAGGCGCTGGAGTCTGGCGCGCGCGCCGTGGTTTGCGCCAGCACCGGCAATACCTCCGCATCTGCCGCCGCATACGCCGCCGCCGCTGGGATTGAGGCGGTCGTGCTGCTCCCTGCCGGAAAGATCGCCGCAGGGAAGCTGCTCCAAGCGTTTGCCGCAGGGGCGAAGGTGATCTCGATTCGCGGCAACTTTGACGACGCGCTCGACATCGTCCGTGAGCTCGGTGCCGCAGGAGGCGGCGTGGAGGTGGTGAACTCCATCAATCCGCACCGCATCGCGGGCCAGGCCACCGCCGCGCACGAGATCGTCGCCGATCTTGGCGATGCGCCCGATGTGTTGGCGCTCCCAGTTGGGAATGCGGGGAACATCAGCGCCTATTGGCGCGGCTTTAACGACGCGCTCGCAAGTGGTGCTGCGAAGCGGCGACCACGCATGATTGGACTGCAGGCGGCGGGTGCTGCGCCACTGGTGAGTGGTTCGCCGGTTTCCAATCCGGAGACGGTGGCTACGGCAATTCGCATCGGGAAGCCCGCCTCATGGGAGACGGCGATTGCCGCGCGCGACGAATCAGGCGGACTCATTGACTCCGTCACTGACGCCGAAATCTTGCGCGCGCAGGAAGAGATCATTCGACTTGGCGGCATCTTCGTAGAGCCTGCATGTGCCGCGCCGATTGCCGGTCTGCGCAACCTGATCGCGTCCGGACGCGTGGATGGTTCGGCGCGCATCGTTGCGGTGATGACGGGATTCGGCCTGAAGGATCCAGACACCGCGTCGCGCCTGATCGGCGAGATTCGCGAAGCTGATGCCACGCTCGCTGGAGTGCGCACGGCACTCGGATGGTGATGGGAGCGTGATGGCGTGAGCGACGATCAGTTGAAGGCACTTATTGGACGATCGGTGACCGTCTCTGTCCCGGCGACGGTGGCGAACCTTGGCGCCGGCTACGACGTGCTCGCGCTGGCGCTCGACTACCGGAATGAACTTACCGTCCGCGTATCAGGACTCGCACTCCCTGGTGCCGCTGGGGATATCTCCATCGTTGTAGAAGGGGAGGGGCTCAGCGAGCTGCCAACCGACAAGAGCAACGTGATGGCGGGGGCACTCGTGCGTGGTCTCACTGCCGCGGGCGTTGCCGACGCGGAACGACTCTCGTTTGAGATCAAGGCGCTGAATCGCATCCCGCTCGCGCGCGGACTCGGCTCATCCGCCGCCGCCTTTGTCGGCGCCCTCTTTGCGGGCGCCGCACTCGCTGGCGCATCTGGCTCTATTGATGATCTGCCAGGTTCCTGTGCCGATCTCTTCCCTGACGACCTCACCGACCGACTCTTCGCCGCCGCCGACGAATACGAAGGGCATCCAGACAACGCCTCCGCCGCAATCTTCGGTGGCCTGGTGGCGAGCGCGCGCGTGGACGGCGTGTTGACCGCGCGACTGATCGCCGTGCCAGAGGAGACGATCCCAGTGGTCGCCATCCCTGAGTTGCGACTCCCCACGAGCGAGATGCGCGCCGTGTTGCCGAACAAGGTGCCGATGGAAGATGCGGTGCACAACGCGAGTCGCATGGCGGCGGGGATCGCCGCGCTCGAGGCGGGCGACGTCACTGGCTTTGCGCTCCTTGCCGATGATCGACTGCATCAGCCGTATCGCGCAGCGAAGTATCGCGCCATGCCAGCGCTAATTGCCGCTGCAGTTGGCGCAGGTGCGGTGAGCGCGTCTCTTGCAGGTGCAGGTTCTTCGGTGCTTGCGATCGTTGATAACGCGTCGCGTGTGAGTGCGGTTTCTGCGGCAATGGAGGCGGCGATCAGCACGGCGCAGATCGGCGGCGGTGCGCTGCGCTTTGACGTGGATACGGATGGCGTGCGCATTGAGGCGTACGAAGGCTTCGGCGCGTGAGTGACGCGCTCCTCGTTCAGAAGTACGGCGGCAGCTCCGTTGCGGATGTCGCGCGCATCGGCGCCGTTGCAGCACGCATTGCGGCCGACCGCGCCGCAGGGAACAGCGTCGTCGCCGTGGTCTCCGCCATGGGCGACACCACCGATGATCTGCTCGCACTCGCCGCGCAGGTGACGGGGGGCGCGCTCCCCGATGCGCGCGAACAGGACGCACTCTTGGCCACTGGCGAGATCCAATCAGCGGCGCTGCTCGCGATGGCGCTCCGCGCCCGCGGCGTGGAGGCGGTCAGCCTCAGCGGCGCGCAGGCTGGGATCAGCGCCGATGGAACGTTTGGGAAGGGGCGCATCGCCGCGATTGAACCGAAGCGGGTGCGCGAAGAGGTCAGCGCGGGGCGCGTGGTGATCGTGGCCGGCTTCCAGGGGGTGAGCGGCACGGAGACCACCACGCTCGGTCGCGGTGGTTCGGATACCTCGGCCGTGGCCCTTGCGGCAGCCCTCGGGGCGGAGCGCTGCCAGATCTTCACGGACGTGACGGGCGTCTTCACGGCGGATCCACGCGTGGTTTCGGACGCCCGCCAGTTGCAGGTGATCGGCTATGAGGAGATGCTGGAGCTCGCCAACCAGGGGGCGCAGGTGATGCAGACGCGCGCCGTAGAGTTGGGCTGGGTGAACGGCGTCACGATCGAGGTACTCAGTTCGTTTGTGGATCAACCCGGAACCCAGATCAAGGAGGATATGCACGTGGAGCAGCGAAATAAGGTGCGCGGGCTGGCCGCTGATACGAAGGTTGCGAAGGTGACGATGGTCGCCGTCCCCGACCGTCCCGGCATTGCCAAGTCCATCTTTGATCCACTCGCCGCGGCGAACATTAACGTGGACATGATCGTGCAGAACGTCTCGCACGACGGCACCACCGATCTCTCATTCACGTGTGGCCGCAGCGACCTTGCCGCCGCGCGTCCCGTGCTTGAGAAGATTCAGGCAGAGATCGGCGCGCGTGCGCTGGAGATTGATGAATCCGTTGCAAAGATCTCTATTGTTGGCGCAGGGATTCAGAATGCACCAGGTTATGCGGCGCGCATGTTCGGCACACTCGCCGATGCGAAGGTGAACATTCAGATGATTTCTACGTCAGAGATCAGAATCACCTGCATCGTTGCGCAAGCAGATGCGGATCGCGCACTGAAGGCGCTGCACGACGCGTTTGATCTCGCCGCGCCAGATCCTGTAGACGCGGAGTCTCGCGCCTGATCCACGTCGAGCGACTCGACGAAGTCACCTCAACCAACGACGTTGCACGCGAGCGACTCGCCGCGGGAGCCGCAACGCCGCTTCTGATTCGCGCAGATACGCAGAGCGCAGGTCGCGGACGCGCGGGCCGCACCTGGCTCGATGCACCTGGCGGTTCGCTGCTGATGAGCCTCGCGGTACGCGCGGACTCGTTGCCAGCAGAAGCGGATCGCGCCTGGCGCGTTGGTGCAGAGTTCGCGCTTGCACTCGCAGACGCCGCAGAGGATGGCGCGGGCCTACTGATCGGTGGACTCGCGCTGAAGTGGCCGAACGATCTTGTGCTGCGCAATGAAGAGGGTGGCGTCACCACCGGATTCCGCAAGGTCGGTGGAGCGTTGATGGAAGGTGCAGACCTAGGGACGCCCGATGCAACACTGATCATTGGAATCGGACTCAACGTGCGTGGTGATCCTTCGCGGTTAGACCCCGCACTCGCCGCAACGGCAACGTCGCTCGAGCTCGCCTCTGGCCGACCAGTGGATCGTGAGGCGATCTTTGATGACGCGGTGGCGCGTTTAGGTGGGCGCCTGGCGGCGCTCCGTTCCGGTCGATTTGACGTGGCTGGTTGGCGGAGCCGACAGCTCCTGGAGGGCTGGGAGGTGGAGCTGGACCTTGGGACGGAGGGGCTGTTGACCGGTCGGGTGGCGGGTTACGACGGTGCCTCTGGCGCGCTCATCCTCAGCGTGGACGGCACGGAGCGTGCCATTCACGCAGGCGAGGTGACCCGAGTCGTGCGAGCCGTCACCCCGTAGGGGGTACCATCACCCCCTAGTGGGGAGGGTCCGTGCCGAGCTTTAGGAACCCGTTTACGCGCCGCAAGGCGACCCCCGGAAGCGAGCCAGATCTATGGCTCCGCTGCCCCGGGTGCTCCGAGCTCCTCTTTAAGAAGAGCCTGGAGAAGGGCCACCGTGTCTGCACATCGTGCGGGCACCACTTCCGTGTACCCGCCCGCGAGCGGATCACCCAACTCGTGGACGAGGGCTCCTTCAGCGAACTCGACGCGAGCCTCGTCTCCCTCGACCCGATCGTCTTCACCGACTCCAAGCCGTACCCAGAGCGAGCCGCCGCCGCCCGGAAGACAACGGGCGAGCGCGACGCCGCCGTCCGCGGCACCGCCTCCATTGGTGGCATTGAGGTCTCCCTGGTGGTCATGGACTTCTTCTTCATGGGCGGCTCGATGGGCTCCGTGGTGGGGGAGAAGGTGGCACGCGCCGCAGAGCTCGCCACCGAGCGCCGACTCCCACTCCTTATCGTCACCGCCTCTGGAGGTGCACGCATGCAAGAGGGGACCTACGCGCTGATGCAACTGCCGAAGACACTCGCCGCCATTGCGCGCCTCAAGGCCACCGGCGGCACCTTCATTAGCCTCCTCACCGATCCAACCACGGGCGGCACGATTGCGTCGTTCGGTGCGCTCGGCGACCTGAACGTTGCAGAACCGAATGCGTTGATTGGATTCAGTGGCGCGCGCGTCTCTGCGGGAACGATTGGCGACGAACTCCCCGCCGGATTCCAGCGCTCCGAGTTCTTGCTGGAGACCGGATTCATTGATGCGATTGTGGCGCGACCGAATCTGCGCCCTTGGTTGATTCGCGCACTCAGCCTGCTGCAGCCACTTCCGGCTCCGTCCGTTCCGCTCTATCAGCAGACGAACATTCCAGGCGTCAGCCTGATTGGTGGTGTGGTGAGCGGCGTGGCGCAGGGTGCGGGCACCATGATCGGCAGCGTGCTCGCACCAGTCGCCGACGTTGCAAGCAAGGTGGCGAACCGCGCCGATCAGATCCTGGAGAACCAGCGCGACCGACACCTTGCACCAGAACTCGGTGCGCACCTTCCAGAAGAGGAGGCGTGGGGTCACGTGCGCCGCGCGCGCGAAGTGAGCCGACCGCGCACCGCCGAGTTCCTTGAGGCGCTCAACGCAGAGTTTGTAGAGCTGCGCGGCGATCGCCGCGCAGGTGATGACGGCGCGATCGTTGCAGGGATCGCGCGCATTGATGGACGACGCATTGTGGTCGTTGGCACGCAGAAGGGCCGCGACACGGAGAGCAACATTCGTCGCGGCTTCGGCATGCCACACCCTGAGGGGTATCGGAAGGCGGAGCGCGCCTTTGAGCTCGCTGAGCGCCTCCACCTCCCCGTGCTGACGCTGGTGGACACGCCAGGGGCGCACCCAGGACCTGAATCTGAGCAGCGCGGCATTGCCGAGGCGATCGCCTCCGCGATCAGCCGCATGACGCAGCTGCGCACCCCAATCGTCACCGTGATCACGGGCGAGGGTGGTTCAGGGGGTGCGCTCGCTATTGCTGTGGGAGACCGCGTCTACGCGCTGGAGCACGCCTACTACTCGGTGATCAGCCCTGAGGGGTGCGCCGCCATCCTCTTCCGCACCTCGGAGAAGGCGCCCGCCGCGGCGCGCGCGCTCCGCATCACCGCCACCGAACAGGTAGCGCTCGGCGTGGTGGACGGGATCATCCCTGAGCCGGAGACACTCTCCGACGAATCCACCGTGACGCTAGCGCGTTCCATCTGGGAGACGGCGAGCGCCGCCTTCGACGAACTTGAGTCCATGAAAGATCTCACTGAGCTCCTCACCGCGCGATACGCGCGCTATCGCGAATTCGGCGCGTTTGATGAGGCACCAATCAAGAAGAAGGGCCTCACTGGTGCGATCCGTTCACTCTTCGGTCTCGACCGAGATCTGGTTGGCGCTGGCGTTGGCGACGACTGGATGGACGAAATCGAACGCGACAACGCGGGGGCATAGTAGTGGCGAAGTATCGTGATCTTGCGAACGCCGACGTGAACGGGAGCGGCAACGCTGAAGCGCTCGGCGAACTTATTGATGCGCTCTTGCCGATCCTTGTTGATCGACTCGCGGTCACTGGACTCGGAGAGATTGAAGTGGAGCGCAACGGGGCAACGGTGCGCGTCCGCTCGGAGGCGCTCGGTGTTGTGGCTCCGTTGTCTGCTGCTCGGTCCGCTCCAGGGCGAGTGAGCGCGTCAGGCTCCGCGCTGCCGAAGGAGCAAACTGCCGACGGGGTCCGCAAACATGCGGTGCGCGCAACAGCGGTTGGATTCTTGACGCTCGCCAAGGACATTCATATCGGCGCGAAGGTGACGAAGGGTGCGCTCGTGGCACAGGTAGAGGTGCTCGGCATCCCCACCGAAGTGCGCGCGTCCCATGGCGGCATCGTGGTGACGCTGAAGGCAGCCACGGGTGATCCGGTGGAGTACGGCCAAGAGATCTTCCTCCTTGAGTCGATCGGTGAGGCCGCCAAGTGATCAAGCGCGTGCTGATTGCAAACCGCGGCGAGATCGCACTGCGAATCTTGCGCGCCTGCAGGCAGCTCGGCATTGAGGCGGTGGTGGCGTACAGCGAAGCGGATGCCGATTCGCGTGCGGTGCTCGTTGCCGATGAGGCGGTCTGCATCGGTCCTGCGGACGCCAAGGGGAGCTACCTCTCCGCACCCGCAATCATCTCCGCGGCACTCGCCACCGGCTGCGACGCCATTCACCCGGGCTACGGCTTCCTCTCCGAGAATGCCGCCTTCGCCGAAGCGGTTGCGGCGCACAAGCTCACCTTCATTGGTCCATCGGCGCCGATCCTTGAGAAGTTCCACTCCAAGGCGGCCACGCGCGCACTCCTCGCCAAGCACGGCCTCCCAACGATCCCAGGCTCCGAAGGCGTGGTGACGGATGAGGCGGCGGCGCTCGATGCGGCGAAGAAGATTGGCTACCCGGTCATCCTGAAGGCCTCCGCTGGCGGCGGCGGACGCGGGATGCGCGTCGCCCAGAACGAGGCGGACCTGAGCAAGAACTTCTCACTCTGCGTACAAGAGGCGCAGGCGGCGTTCGGCGATGGATCCATCTATCTCGAGAAGTATCTGAGCGCCACGCACCATGTTGAGGTGCAGATTGCGGTCGATCATGAAGGGACGGCGCTCCACTTTGGCGAGCGCGACTGTTCGCTGCAGCGGCGCCATCAGAAGCTCGTCGAAGAGTCACCATCAACGGCGCTCACTCCGCGCGTGCGTGAGGAGTTCCTTGCGCGCGTGGCGAAGGCGATCGGTGCCGCGGGTTACCAGAACGTGGGGACGTTAGAGTTCCTCGTTGGCCCCGACGGGAAGCCGTACTTCATTGAGATCAACTGCCGCATCCAGGTGGAGCATCCGGTCACGGAAGTAGTCACTGGCGTTGACCTTGTGGCGCTGCAGATCGCACTTGCGGGTGGCGCCAAGATGCCAATGAAGCAGTCAGAGATTCAGGCGCGCGGTCACGCCATTGAGTTCCGCATCACGGCAGAAGATCCGGCGCAGAACTTCCAGCCGCAGGCGGGTGAGATCAGCGCCTATCGCTCACCGAGCGGCCCATGGGTGCGATTCGATTCGCACCTCTATGCGGGCTACGAAGTTCCGCCGTACTACGACAGTCTCCTCGGCAAACTGATCGTCTGGGGCGCTACACGTGCAGAGGCGATCGCGCGCTCTCGCGCCGCGTTGCACGAGTTGGAGATTGACGGCGTGGCGACCACGCGCGACTTCTTCCTCGGCCTCCTTGAGAGCCCCGCATTCTTGAGTGGCGCCGTCACCACAAGCATGCTCGATGATGTGGGGACCGCCGCCATCCTCGCCGCAATCCCTCGCCGACCTGGCGAACCTGTGGCCGCACGATCAGTGGCTAAGTAGAGTGGAGCGACGATGAGTGATGCCCTCCTGAACCAGCAGCAGATTGAGGCGCTGATCCCGCACCGTGCGCCGTTCCTCTTGCTGAGCCGCGTCGTTGCTGAAGATCGCGCCGCGCAGACGTTGGCGGCGGAACTCGACGTGCGCGCCGATGCCTTCTGGGTGCCCGGCCACTTCCCCGCACCGATCGGCCCGATCATGCCGGGCGTGCTGCAGGTGGAGGCACTCGCGCAGGCGATGGCCGTCTACGTGGCGCGCACCGAAGGGATGGGGAGCCGGCTCGGCGTGTTCGCAAAGATTGAGTCCTGCCGCTTCACGCGCATGGTCACCCCCGGCGAAACGCTGCGCCTTGAGATCCAGATGCAGAAGCTCGGCTCGCGCATGGGGAGCGCGATCGGCACCGCCTCTGTGAACGGCGAGGCCGCCTGCACCGCAACGATCACCTTTGTCATTCCATCAGAGAGCGCACTCCCGCACCCACCTGGGTCAACCTCGGCATAACGAAGGAGCACCAATGAAGCGCGTCGTCGTCATCTCAGATGTTCACGGCAATCTCGCCGCACTCGAAGCGATCGTGGCGAAACTCGGAGCCCTCAAGCCAGATCAGGTCGCGATCCTTGGCGATCACGCGCTCTTTGGCCCTCAGCCAACCGAAACGATCGACCTGATTCGTAAGCTGCAGTCGAACGGCGCACTCGTCACCGCGGGGACGGGCGACATTGCCGTTGCAGATCTCGACTACGCCGCAAGCTTCCCGAGCCTCGCTGGTGGCCTGCCACCCGGACTGAAGGCGGCGGTGGAGTGGGCCTCTGACGAACTCGACGACGATCGCATTGAGTGGCTCCGTTCACTCCCAACAGAGCGTCGCCTCCGCTACGGCGAGATCAGCGTCACCTTCTGCCACGCCTCACCAGGGTCACGCACCATCCCGTTGAGCGCCGACCTTGATCCATCCACCACGTTGGAGCTGATCGGACAGACGGATGCGCGACTCGTCTGCGTCGGCTTCACGCACCAGGCGCGCGTCAAAGATTACGGCTGGAAGGTGCTCGTGGACGCTGGCTCTGCTGGACTTCCGTATGACGGTGAAGCATCTGCCGCGTTCGCGGTGATCGACATTGACCCAGAGGCGGCCACGATCAGCGCAGAGATTCACCGCGCAACGTATGACACGGAAGCGGTCAGCGATGCGATCACCGCGCGCGGGCTTGCGGGCGACGCGTATCGCGCAGCAACGGTGCGCACGGGGAAGATGGTGCGATGAGCGAAGCGCATCGCGTCGTCGTCACGGGGATGGGGGCTCTCTCCCCACTCGGTCGCGGCGTGGAGGCACTCTGGAGCGGTCTCCTCGCGGGACGCTCAGGCATTCGCCGTCTCGAAGGGCTCGACCTCACCGGACAAGAGGTGGACTTTGGCGGACAGGTGCCGAACTTCGACCCTTCGGACATCCTTGAGGCGAAACAGATCAAGCGACTCGATCGCTTCGCCCATTTTGCTATTGCAGCATCAGTAGAGGCTCTCAGCACGGCCGGCCTCCCAGCGCGACTCAGTGATGCACAGGCGCTCGGCACCGCAACGATCATTGGATCTGGACTCGGTGGCGCCACCACGCTCTTTGAGCAGGCGCTCAGCTTTGCGGCAAAGGGGGCGGGACGCGTCTCGCCATTCTTGGTTCCAGGCGCCATTGGCAACATGGCGGCGGGTGAGGTTGCGATCCACGTCAACGCACAGGGCCCATCATTCGGTCCAGTGAGCGCATGCGCCACCGCGGGACACGCGATCGGCGAAGCGTATGAGGCGATCCGTCGCGGTGATGCAGAGCGCGCGCTCGCGGGCGGCTCAGAGGCGGCACTTCATCCCGTAGTGATTGCCGGTTTCAACAACATGCGCGCACTCTCACGTAGCGCGAGCAGCGCCGCTGGCGGCGATCCCACTGCCGCATCACGCCCATTTGACAGCGCACGCGACGGCTTCGTGATGGCTGAAGGTGCGGGCGTCCTGTTGCTTGAGCGACTCGATCTTGCGCTCGCGCGTGGCGCCACGCCGCTCGCAGAGATCGTCGGCTACGGAGCAACGGCCGACGCGCAGTTCATCACCCTCCCCGCACCTGGCGGATTCGGCGCCGTTCGCGCGGCACGTCGCGCGCTGGAGAAGGCGGGTCGCACAGGTCGAGACATTGATCACGTCAACGCGCACGCCACCTCAACGCCCGAAGGGGATAAGGCGGAGCTCGATGCGATTCGCACCATCCTTACTGGTGCGCCTGATGCGGCCACCGCCGCAACGGCGGATCGCGCCGCACTGCGCGCCACGGTCACCGCAACCAAGGGGAACATCGGTCACACGCTCGGCGCCGCGGGCGCGCTTGGCGCTGCGGCAACGATCTGTGCGATGCGAGATAGCCGCGTCCACGCCACGCTCAACCTCACCGATCCTGATCCACTCGTTGGCGCGCTCGACATTGTTCGCGGTGCGCCACGGGATGGCGAGATTCGACTTGCGCTCGTGAACGCCTTCGGCTTCGGCGGCCAAAACGCGGCGATTCTCCTTGCCAAATGGGAGGGCCGCTGATGCCAGAACGCCGCCGCGACCAGCTCCAGAAGCGCGCACTCCGTGCGCTTGAGGCGGCGCGCGAGGCGGCACGACGTGCGCGTGGCAGCGGCGTAGGCCCTGCCCAGAGCGGCGTGATCAGCCCGTCAACACCGTCAACTCCCCCCATTGAGCGCTTCACCACGGAGCGTCGTATGGCGGAGCGCGCTGCGCCGCCGCCCGTGATGCAGACAACACCTCCACGTCCGCGCCGTGGCCAGATGCGTCTCAACGCTCCACCACCAGAGCTGCGCATCCCAGGACAGCCCGTCACGTCGCCCGCCTCACCATCAGCGAGCACTCCCGCATCAGGACCGCTCACCGGCGAAGAGGCGAACCTTGTTGAACTGATCGACCGACTCGCCGCCGTTGCCGACGGGAGCGGTCTCGCCGAGATCGAGATCTCACTGGCTGGGACGCGCGTGCTGGTCCGAAGTCGCGCCGCCGTCACGGGGAGCGCTCCACGTGCCGCTGAAGCGCCGCACGCCGAATCAGCAGCGACGCTTCCACCTTCGGCACCTGTGTCAGACGCGTCGCCCGCAACAAGCACCGCGCCAGCGCCCGCGAGTGGAGTCTTCGTCAACGCACCGCTGACGGGCATCTTTTACGCCGCTGCATCACCGGGTGCCGACGCAATGGTGAAGGTGGGCGACACCGTTGCGGTAGGTCAGCCGATCGGCCTGATTGAGGCGATGAAACTCTTCAATGAGATCAAGTCCGACAAAGCGGGGCGCGTTGCACGCGTCATCGCCGAGAACGGTCGCATTGTGAAGTCCAAGACGCCGATCATTGAGCTTGAGTCGTGAGCGGAGGCGCGTCATGAGTGAGCAGCGCATTGGTGGAACGACGGGAAGCGCGCAGATTCCGAATCGAACGACGCACATCACTGGCTGGGGTCATGAGGTTCCCGCCGCAACGTTGACGAATGCGGACCTTGAGAAGATCGTGGAGACGAGCGACGAGTGGATCACGACGCGCACGGGAATTCGCGAGCGCCGCATTGCGTCAAAGGGGGAGACGACCGCCTCCATGGGGGCACTCGCCGCGGCACGTGCGCTCGCCGTTGCAGGGATCAAGGCCGACGACGTTGATCTGATCGTTGTCGCGACCCTGACGCCAGACCACCTGATGCCGAGCACCGCCGTGTTGATCAAGGGTGCGTTGGGGAGCACACGCGCCGCCGCGTTTGATCTCTCCGCCGCCTGCTCCGGGTTCGCATACGCGTACGCCGTCGCGCACGGGTTCCTCACCGCGGGACTCGGTCAACGCGCACTGGTCATTGGCGCGGAGACGCTTTCACGCTCCGTTGATTGGAGCGATCGTTCCACCTGCGTCCTCTTTGGTGATGGCGCGGGTGCGATCGTCCTTGAAGCCCTCGACCTTGAAGCGGGGCAAGGGGCTGCGTCTCGACCAGGGACGCTCAGCTTTGAGCTCTCTGCGGATCCGAGTGGCGCGTATGCGCTCTGGATCCCTGGCGGTGTTGGCGAGGGGGCTGATCCGCTGATCAAGATGGATGGCGCAAAGACCTACGTCTACGCAACGCGCACCATGGCGGCGGTTGCAACGGCGGCGATTGAGCGCGCCGGTCTCACGCCTGCGCAGGTGGATCTAGTGATCCCACATCAGGCGAACATTCGCATCATTGAACACGTGTCAAAGGCGATCAACTATCCAATGGAGAAGATCTTCGTGAACTTGGATAAGTACGGGAATACGTCTGCGGCGAGCATCCCGATCGCGCTCTCTGAGGCGGTCGCCGCCGGTCGACTGAAGCCTGGCGACGTCTTCTGCACGGTGGCGTTCGGTGGTGGCTACACCTCGGGCGCCTTTGTCACGCGCTGGGGCGCCGATCCTGCTCACGGCGCGCGCGCCGCGAGCGTTGATCCGGCAAGCATCCGCGTGGTGCGTCCTGAGGGCGGCGCGAAGGCCGATGAGCCACCCGCCGTCTTGCAGGCGTTTCTTGACCGTCGCCACAGGTAGACTCAGATCGAACGCGTGAAGGAGGGTGAGCATGTTTGAGTTGAAGGGCTACGCAGCGATCGTGACTGGTGGTGCACGAGGGATCGGTCGCGCCATTGCGCTCGCGCTCGCTGATGCTGGCGCCGACGTGCTGATCACCTACAAGGGGAACACCGCCGCCGCCGACGCCGTGGTTGCGGAGATCAGTGCCAAGGGTCGAAAAGGGCTCGCCATCCAGGCTGATGCTGCCGACCCAGACGCCGCAGTTGGCGTGGTGGCGAAGGCGATGGAGGCGTTCGGCAAGGTGGATCTTCTAGTGAACAATGCAGGGATCACACGCGACACGCTCATCCTGCGCATGACGCCAGAGCAGTGGCGGGAAGTGATTGATACCAACCTCTCCGGCGCCTTCTACATGACGAAGGCGGCGGTGAAGGAGATGCTGCGCGCCAAGAGTGGACGCATCATCAACATCACGAGCGTCTCCGGCCAAGCGGGAAACGCCGGCCAGGCGAACTACAGCTCGGCGAAGGCGGGGATGATCGGCCTCACCAAGGCAACGGCACGCGAAGTGGCGAGCCGTGGCATTACTGTCAACGCGGTGGCGCCAGGCTTCATCACGACCGAACTCACCGCCGACCTCCCTGACGCCATCAAGGAGGGCGTGAAGGCACAGACGCCACTCGGTCGCTTCGGTGAACCGCACGAGATTGCGGCTGCGGTGATCTACCTCGCCTCACCCGAAGCTTCGTACGTCACCGGCCAGGTGCTAGGAGTGGACGGCGGACTGGTGATGATGTGACGCCCGCGGGAAACCGCGGCGCGCCACTCAGCGCAGCGCTCGCACTCCTCGCCGCAATCACCCTCTCCACCGCCGTATGGGCGGGAGTTGCGGTTCCGCGTACAGCCGCTGTTGTCCGCGAAGCGGTGGCGCAGGAACCTGTCACCACAGCGAATGCAGGCGAACTCCTCGGTGATGATGGTCGCTACACGATCCTCTTCTTAGGGAGCGACAAGCGCTGTCGCAAACTTGGATCACCACTTGGGGCGGAGCGCTGCAGCAGTCTCGAGTCGAAGGTGAGTGCGGCGAGCGTGGAGGGGGCGGCAGCACGCGACCTCTATCCGTACATCTGGTCAAACGTTGCAGATGTTGCACTCGGTCAAGCGCGCAACCGTGCTGGCACCGAGCGAACGGATGTGATGACGCTCCTCACCGTAGATCCAGCAACCGGAGAGGCGGCGGCGCTGAGCATCCCGCGTGACATGGAGCGTTTCCCGCTCAAGCCTTCGCTCGCCCGCGACTTCTGCAGGCCGGGGAGCTCGCGCTTCACCTCAAAGGTGAATGCACTCTTCGTCTACGCCCAGCTCTGCATGAAGGCAACACCAGCGCTGCGTGCATGGGAGCGCTCATCGCGCGCCGCAGAGAAGGTGCGCGAGAACATCGCCTACGCGTTCA
Organism: Candidatus Limnocylindrus sp.; assembly: GCA_040397155.1. Lineage (GTDB taxonomy): Bacteria > Chloroflexota > Limnocylindria > Limnocylindrales > Limnocylindraceae > Limnocylindrus. The sequence goes on along the minus strand of JBBAWP010000008.1, from coordinate 10,203 downwards.
ACATTGAGATTGATGACTGGGTGCTCGCCACATTCGGCGGGGCCGATGTACTCGGAGCGGCACTCGACCGTCTCGCCCCTGCACCAACGCTCGTTCACCTGGATGACAAGAGTCGCTTCGCGGCGTGTCGGACGAATCGACTCAGGACTGGGAACGAGATGGGTTACATTGATCGCAACCTTCGTTCTAATGCGAAGTACGGTGATCTCCTCTTCTTGCGTCCAGGGAGCGCGGATCGCTTCGGCGTGCGCAGCGCCTGGGCCTACGCCAATTGCCGGGAGCCTGAGTCGAACGCGGTGCGCACGACCAGTCCGTACTTTCTCGCTGACTCGTGCCCTGTCACTGGGCGGAGCGCCGAAGGGTGCATCTTTGATGTTCCAAGTAACCTCTGGACCGGCTTCGCGCGCGCACGAAAGTACGATGGTGATACCAATCGGATCCGTCGCGCACAGCGCATCCTCTCCGCGATCACGGTGCGCGTCATTGACGCGGGCGCGGAGGTGGCGACGCAACTCGCGACACTCGCCGCCATGCGCTGGTACGCCTGGGCCGACCGCAACGCCGCGGGGGTGGTCCGCGACTGGAATCTCGGTCCGGCGCTCGTGCGCGGCAGCATCAGCCCAGACGACGTCAGCGAGATCTTCGGCTATGTGGCCACCGCGCGTGCGCAACTCGTCGCTGGTCCAGACGAACCAGCCGGCTGGCGACCAATGCTGCTGCTCGGTCAGCGCGTCACGCTCCCGAGCGGCACGAGCTGCCGCGTTGCAGGCGCGTCACTCTTTGGCGGAGATAACTTCAGTGGACGACTCGCCTGCACGCGCGCCTGGGTTGGCGCCGCGTTTGGACCGGTGACCGCAGCGCCTTAGGCGCCGACGCCAATCAGCTAGGCGCCGACGCCAATCAGATTCGCAACGAGGACTGCGGCGTTCAGCACGAAGAGGAGCACGACCGCAGCCCATCCCGTGATCTGCAACCAGCGCGGGCTGGCATGCTCCCCCAAGAGCACGCGGCTGCTGGCGAGCTTGACGATGAAGGCGAGGACGATCGGGAGGAAGAGACCCTGCAGGTACTGGCTTCCGACGATCGCACCGATCGGATCGAGGCCCGGGATCATTACGACCCCTGCGCCGATCACGAGGATCACCGTGAAGATGCCGTAGAAGATTGGCGCTTCACCGAGCTTCTTATCCACGCCTGATTCAAAGCCGAACGCTTCGCTGAGTGCGAACGCCGTAGTGAGCGGCATGATCGCCATCGCGAGGAGGCTCGCCCCGAAGAGTCCCGCGCCGAAGAGGATCGTGGAGAAGGTGCCAGCGAGTGGCTCGAGTGCCGTGGCGGCCTCAGCGGCGGAGCTGATCGGTTGGCCACTCCCTGCAAGCGCCACCGCCGTTGCGATCACGATGCAGACGGCGATGAAGTTCGTCCATGCCGAACCGAGGATGGCGTCGGCACGCGCCGCACCGAGCTCCTCCACGCCGATCTCCTTTTCAGCGACCGCTGACTGCAAGTAGAACTGCATGTACGGCGTCACGGTGGTTCCTACCACCGCAACGAGAAGGAGCGCCTCTGCTGCGGAGATGCCACCGAGGTCTGGCGTGGTGAGCGAAGAGGCAACCTCCGCCCAATTTGGATTGGCGAGGAGTGCGGCGGCAATGTACGCCAAGAAGACGGCGGTGAGTGAGAGGAAGATGCGCTCCACGCTGTGATAGTTGCCGTAGACCACGATCAGCAAAACGGCGAGTGCGGCGAGCGGTGCGGTGAGCAGCGTTGGTGCGCCGAAGATGGCGAGTGCGGATGATGCGCCGGCAACGTTCGCCACGGTGTTTGCGAGATTCGCAATGAGCAAGATGATCATGGCGAAGAGCGTCCAACGCACACCGAAGTGTTCGCGGATCAGATCGGTGAGCCCTTGCCCGGTGACCACGCCGAGGCGTGCGACCGACTCCTGCACGAGGGCGAGCAAAAGTGCTGTGAACGGGAGGATCCAGAGGAAGCGCAGCCCCGTGGAGGAGCCGAGCGTGGCGTACGTCGTGATGCCGCCCGCATCGTTCCCCGCGACGCCCGCGATCAGTCCAGGGCCAACGACGGCAAGGAAGGCGAGCGGGCCGCGGCGGCCACGGAAGGTTTCGCGCAACCGAAGGAAGGGGAGTGCGCTGAGCGTGGCGAAGCGGCGCGGTGCGCGGCGCGCAAGTTCAAGCGGAGCAACGCTGCGTCGATCGGCCATCTCAGATCACCACGTCTACTCGGCGCTCTTGCTTGCGGCGCTCTTGCTTGACGTGGTCTTGCTGCGAGCGGCGCTCTTTGCGCGGCGCTTCGCTTCGGCGGCGGCAATGCTCCCCTCACGGAGGCGGCGCGGCGCCTCGCGTCGCCACTCTTCAGGGAGGACGTCCCAGAGCGCGTCAGAGGCGGTGATGACGCCCATCAGTCGACGCTTCTCATCAACAACAGGGACGGTGATCAGGCCGTAGCGAGTGACGACACGCGCCACCTCTTCCGCGTGGGCGAGGAGCTCCACCGCCACCGGCTCGTCCTCCATGAGTTCGACAACCTTTGTTGATGGCGAGGCGAGGACCAGGTCGCGCAGCGTCACTTCACCGAGTAGGTGTCGCTTTGCATCAACAACGAACACGGCGTACGCAACATCTGCATCCGGCTCAAGTCGGCGAATGGAGGCGAGTGCCTGCGCAACGGTGGCACTCGGCTTGAGTGCCACATGCTCTGTGGTCATGATGCCGCCGGCGCTCATCTCTGGGTGCGCGAGCAACTCTTTCACATCTTCGCGCTCCTCCTTTGCCATCAGGCGCAAGATTGCACTGCGGCTCATCGGTGAAAGATCCGCAACCGCGTCGGCCGCTTCGTCGGGGCTCATCTCTTCAAGGAGATCAGCGGCGCGCTCTGGCTCAAGGTCTTCAAGAAGGTCGGTGCGCGTCTCAGGCTCCAACTCCTCAAGCGCCTCCGCCGCAACCTCTTCATCAATGGAGCTGAAGATGTCCGCGCGGTCTCGCGGCGTGAGCTGATCAACAATCGTTGCAAGGTCGGCAGGGTGCAGTTCGGAGAGGCCGGCGTGCGGCACCTTGAGGCGCATGCTCGCAATCGTTGAGCCGAGCGGATCCACATCCTCCCAATCAATGTACGAAGCGACGCGTGATCGTCCGCCGGAGAGTCGCTGAATCCAGTTGTCCGGGAGTCCGAGGCGGCGCAGCAGGCCTGCGGCACCAACGTCCACGGCGACGAGGCGCATCGCCCCTTCAACGAAGTCAAGGAGCACATCGTTCGCGCGCACCACCTTGCGACCATCAATGTCCACGATCTGCTTATCAAGGAGATCGGCCTTCAGCAGGATCTCATCCTTGCGCTTAGTGAATCGCGCGATATCAATGCGCTCCGTGCTGAGCCGTACTCCGGTCGCATCGAGTCGCTGCACGGAGCTCCACGGGAGGTAGATGCGGCGGCGGCCGGTGCGCACCACAAGGCCCGTGACGGGTGGGTGGCTCGTGCCAACGGCAACGATCAGATCGTCGATCGCGCCGATTGCATCTGCGCCACTGTCGCGCACGGGACGTCCAATGAGTCGCGAGAGATGGAGCATCGTGCCCTCCGATGCTGGGCCCCGCCGGAGTCGGCAGGTTCGTCTGCAGTCTACGCGGGGCAGCCCTCGGCGCGCTACCCTTGCGCTGAACGGAGGAGCATATGAGTAGGCAACGCACGTCCCGACGCCTCAACATCAAGCAGCTCGCCGCCTTCGCCGATACCACCGCAGAGTTTGGCGAGACCGAGTTGACCCGTCCGTGGGCGGAGACGATCATCGCCGTCGCGGTCGCCGCCGTGATCGCACACTTCAGTGAGGGGAGCGCCACCGTCCTCGCTGGCGCTGCAGCCGCCATCCTCGCTGCGGTCGGCGTCGACGCGGTGCGGCGCGCGGACGCCCGAGACCTTCCACGTGGATCTGAAATCCCGCTCGCCGGACTGATGGGCCTTGCCACTGCAGGCGCGGCGCGTCTTGTGCCCACAGGGGTTGGCCTGATCGCGGCGATCGTGATTGGATCGCTGCTTCTGCGTGCGGTGGTGATCTGGGAGTTGCGCGTGCGTCGCATTCCTGGCGGCGCCACGCATCGAGATCGCGTCGGCGCACTCGCCGTCTCCACCTTCATCCTCTTCGCTTCTTCAATCGGCGTTGCGGCGCTCGTCCCTGGCGTGATCAGCGTCCCTGGGACGCCCTCGGCGCGACCCGACGCCGTGGGGCCACTCGCCATCCTCGCCGTGGGGATTGGCTCTGCAATCGCCGCGGGCCTCCTTGCCGGTCGCATGGCGAGCCTGCGTCGTGAGCGAACAAGCGGCATCGTGCGCGACGCGCTCGGCGCGGCACTGATCAACGGGCTCGCCTCCGCTGTGTTTGCAGCGCTCGGCGCCGCGCGTCTCGCTGGTCCGGCGGGGCTCGCCGTCCTCTTCTATGCACGTGAGCTCTGGGCCGCCACCCCTGAAGGGGAGCGTGGCGATCCCCGCCTCATCCTTGAGATCCTTCTCCTCGTGCTCGCCACGGCGGTCGCCGTGCTCTGGATCGGGGTCTCCCTCTAACGATCGGCTATCCTTCCCCAGCGGCGCAGCGCCCGATCTGCAGCGCGCCATGAGTGAAGGAGTTGAACATGACCCTCGCCAACGAGAGCCCAACCCAGAAGCCAACCCGTGCAGCGCGTGACCACGCAGATGCCGCACTGAAGGCTGCCGCAGAGGGTCGTTGGCAGGATGCGGCGGATGAGAATCGCGCCGTGCTCGCGTTTGCGACAGAGATCAAGGTAGAGGAGCGCATTGAGGCGCAGAACCGTTTGGCGAAGTGCTTCTGGGAGCTTGGCGACCTTGCCGGCTCAAAGAAGGAGTACCAGGCAACGCTCGCACTCGACCCGCTCAACCGAATCGCCGAGCGAAACCTTGAGCGACTCAAGGGGCTGATGAAGCAGGTGGGGAAGAAGATCACCCCGAGCTCTGAAGGCGCACCAACCCCCGCAGGGATCTTCATCCAAGAGGCGGGGACCACAGGATTCGCGCACCTTACAAATGTGACTGACGTTGCGACGCTCGCGCAGGTGAACCCGGGCGACGCGGTTGAACTGCTGACGCTCGGCAACCGACTTGTTGCCAAGGCGAACGGCATTGAGATTGGACGCGTAGAGCCGCGAATCGCGGCGCGCCTCCTGAAGCTGATCGCCGACGGCAACGTCTACAGCGCAGGCATCACGTCAATCAGCGGTGGCGACATTCGAATCATCATTCGCGAAGAGCGCGTGAGCAGCAAGAACATTGGGAAGGTCTCCTTCCCAACGGCGACGCGCACCAGCGACGAGCGACCATATACGAAGGGCTCCTTCTTCCGTGAGGACGAAGGCTTCAGCGATGACGATGACGATGATGATCTCTACGAGGAGGAGAAGCCGGAAGCGGAGCGCGTGACGGCTGAACCACCTGAGAAGACCGCCGACGACGCCTTCCTCCCTGAGAGCGAAGAGGCCAGTACCGAAGAGTAGGACGCGGCGCGCGGAGAGGGAGGGGGAGTGTCTACCTACCTTCGTGATGCGCGAGCGGCTCGCACCGTCGCCGCCATTCGAACGGAAGGGGCCGTCCTCCTTGACCTGAGCGCGGAGAGCGCATCGCTTGCTGCCGCTGGTGCGCGTCACGGCGCACGTAGCATTGTGCATGCAACGGATCAACTCGCAGAGTGGGAGATTGCACTCGCGCTGCGACCACCGAGTGTGCGCGGACTTGAACTCGCTGTTGCACAACTGCTCGAAGAGATCGGCACCGAACTAGATACTGGCTGGCGCGGGAGTTGTGGTGCCTGTGGTCAACCGCTCCGAATTGCGGCCTGGCGCTGGGAGAGCGCCGCCGCGGATGCCGATTCGAACCGCCGCCCCACGGCGCGACGCGCCACCTGTGCCGCCTGTAAGAACCTCGGCAAGCGCGGCGATGCCTCGGAAATGCGTCCTGGCGAGGCGGCGGTACGCGTCGAGCTCTCCGAAGATCAGCGCCGCGAGGCCCAGGGTGCGACGGGTGGCGCAGCCGAACTGCGCTGGACACCTCGGCAGCTCAGCGTCTTCCTCGCCGCACGACGAGCCCTCGCACGATCAAATGAGTCGGCGAGCACACTCGCCGCACTCCGGGTGGCAGTGACGCGAGCGGCACTCCTCTGCGCACGACCCGCGGATGCACGCGAGGCAGAGAGGGCGTGGTGGGAGGCTGCGCCGTGGCAGGCACTCGCCGACGTCGTTGATGAGCAACGCCGAACGCTCCTCCTTGCGCCAGAGCTACCCCGCGATCTTTCGCTCAGCGGAGATCTCGTCAACCTGAGCTACCCAGGAAACCCCGTGATCTTGGTGCGCGCGTCAGCCGCCGCGCGAGCAACCGCTGCGGGACTTAGCACCAGCAAGGGGACGAACGTTGCACTGATCCATCTGCACATTGGAACTGAGGAACGCGTCCGCCTTGACCGCGCACTTGCCGCAGCACTTGCTGGTGGCGAGGAGGGTGATGCTGACCCTGCGCTTCGCGTGGATCCGAGTGACGCGAGTAGCGTCACCTCTGCGATCGCACGAGCGGTCGTTGCGGTAGATCCGCTCATCAAGAACGGCAGCGGGGCGATCATTGAGGTCCCTGCAACGTTGGCCGCACTCGCGGGGACGCTGACGGCGGTGAGCATGGCGGGTGGACTTGTCACCGGGCTCGAGCGCACCGTTGACGAGAGTGACCGGTCATGGTGGTGGATTGCGGTGAGCATCCCGCCTGCGGTGGCGCGTGGTGCGCGCTCGGTGCGCGGCGGCGTTGAACGGATCAGTGGCGACGCGTTGCAACGGATGGTTGCTGAGATCCTTGTTGAGCGCGGTGAGCCGACGACGCCAGAACTTCTCCTGACGCTCTACGCACAGCGCCGCTCTGAGAGTGGTGACCTGCTGGAGAGTGGTGCACTTCTTGATGAGTTCAGTGAACTGCTCACGTTGCGGGAAGGGCTTCGACCGATCGGTTCGCTTGATCGTCTCGTTGCCGCCTCCGGGCGCCGCATCTTCGTCGAGGGACGCGACGAGCGTGCGCGACTTGCAGGCGTGGGTGGCGATCGTGACGACGCGGGGCACTGGGCGGCGGCTGCGGCTGGGGCCGCCGCGGGGTACGCCGATGGTGAGGATCCTGATCTTGCGAAGGTCCTTCGCGAGGCGTACTACGTTGAGGATGAGCTCGGGGTTCGTCCGCGCTGGCCGGGAGGGAACCGATCGGAGGAGCGCCTCCAGAACGTTGCAACGTTGCTCCGCGTTGGGGCGGCCATGGGCTTGCACAGCGCGGTGGCACCAGCCCTCTCGCCACTCCTTGTCAACGGAGTTCCGCTGAGTCGGCTAGTTGCACGCGACCCTATTGACTCATCACCGCCACTGCGTCACCGCTCAGACCGCGCTGCGTTTGACCAGATTGATGTCTTGCTCTTCCGTCGCGGCAAGAGTCTTTTGATGTGTGAAGTGCAGCTTGGTCCACTCCCGCTCGGCGCACTCCTCCTCGGTCGTCACGCAAAGGTGGCCACCGATCAAGAAGTGGTTCGACTTCTGGTGACAGATCGCGAACTCTTGCGACTCGCGGAGGTGCGCATCCAACGCGACGAGCGGCTCGCCGCTGCATGGGAGGAGGGGAACTGGCACCTCCTTGCAACCGATCAGTTGGCGCGACTCGCGCAGCGTGAGAATCCGCGCCTCGCTGACCTTGAGCGCTACCTTGGCGCAGGGCCGTTAGAGCGAAAGCCTGGTGCACAGCTTGACCTCAGTTCGTTTGGATGGGGAGAGCGAACTGGTGATGACGGAGAAGCGTCATGATGTCTGGTATGGAACTGATGAACGCGATCTTCCTTGCCGCCACGATCGGCGTTGGCCCCTTCTGGTTCCTGATGGCGTTGCGACCGCGCGCAACGATCACTCACCGTCTAATGCGTACCCCATGGCCAGTGGTTGGAATTGGGCTCATCTATGCAAGCCTCGTCCTTCCAAACGTTGGGGCGATCCTTGAGACACTGCTCAGCCCAACGTTGGCCGCTATCTCAGCGTCACTCGCAACACCAGAGGGAAGCCTCGCCGTCTGGCTGCACGTCCTTGCCTTTGATCTGTTGGCCGGACGCTTCATCTGGCTCGACGGACTTTCGCGCGGTGTCGGTGCGCCACTCCGTATTGCCTCACTCACCCTTGCGCTGATGTTCGGACCGATTGGGCTGCTCCTCCATCTCGCCCTCCGCCCTCGCGGCGTACAGGATCCCTCCCAGCCCGTATCCTGACCACGAGGCACCCAGTGAGGGGTGCAGGAGCCCGGGCCAACCGGAAGGAGTCCACGTGACCAAGCCGCTATCCGCCAACGACCAGGCCGTCAAGACGCTCGCCGACGATCTATGGAAGGAGATGCTCGCCGCCTCACCACTCTGGGGGACCTTCCTCGGCATTGAGGTGAACGACGGCGCACTCGACGACAACTCGGATGCGGCGCGACTCCGCGATCGCGCCATGTGGGAGAAGTACGGCAAGGCGGCCGCCGCGATCGGTGACGACGGCCTCGACATCGAGTGGAAGATCACACGCGACTTGGTGAAGGTTGGCGCGGAGATCGCCATTGAGAAGGACGACCACCGTATGGACCTCCTCTCATCTGTTGACCACATGGACGGCGTGCAGACGCTGCTCCCGCAGATCGCAACCTTCCAAGACGCAACAACGCCAGAGAAGTTTGCAAAGCTAATCAGCCGTCTCAAGGCCTTCCCGAAGTTCATGGATGGCTACATTGAGCGCGTGACCGAGGCGGAGAAGCGCGGCCTTGTTGCCTCGAAGATCTCAACGGAGCGTCTCATTGCGCAGCTTGATGGTCTGATGGCGATCCCAGCGAGCGAGTCGCCGATCGTCACCGCCGCAAACGTTGCAGGTGACGCCGAGCGCGCCGAGCTCACCAAGATTGTTGCCGAATACGTTGATCCGCAGATCGAGCGCTACTACGACGCGGTCTCTGGCAGTTACCGCATCAAGGCTCGCGAAGTGCCGGGCCTCTGCTCCGCGCCGAACGGTGCCGAACTCTACAAGGTTGCGATTCGCAGTTGGACCGGCCTCACCCTTGATCCGAAGGAGTTGCACGAGATCGGCCTTCAGGAGTGGGCGGAGATCCAGGAGGAGATGAAGGTCATCTCCACCAAGCTCGGCCACGGCGGCTCCATTGAGAAGCTGCGCGACGCCGCGGAGTCGGATCCGAAGAATGTTGCGATCAGCAAAGAGGCGCTCATCGTGCGCATCAAGGAAGACATTGATCGTGGGTATGCAGCGGCGGGGAAGGTCTTTGGCCGATTCCCGAAGGCCGGATGCGACGTCAAGGCGGTCGAGGAGTTCAAGGAGAAGGATGCACCCGCGGCGTACTACTTCAGCCCTGCGGCTGACGGTTCACGCCCAGGGACGTACTACGTGAACGGCTACGACCTGCCGTCGCGCTTCTTGCACGCCCTCGCGCCAACCACGTATCACGAGGCCATTCCGGGCCACCACTTCCAGATCGCCCTAGAGATGGAGTTGGAGTTCTTGCCAGACCTGCGCAAGCACGCCTCGCACCTGGCGGGGAACGCCTACGTTGAGGGTTGGGGCCTCTACTCGGAGCGACTCGCCGACGAGCTCGGCCTCTATCGCAACGAGATGGAGCGCTTCGGCATGCTTCAGGGGCAGGCGCACCGCGCGGCGCGCCTCGTCGTTGACACCGGCCTCCACGCCTTCGGCTGGGACCGCGATAAGGGCGTGGCATTCATGGAGTCCGTTGGGCTGCCACGAACCGACGCCGAGATCGAGACCGACCGTTACATCGCCTGGCCAGCCCAGGCGCTCTGCTACAAGGTTGGGCAGCGTGCCATTCAGCGCACGCGCGCCGCGATCGAGAAGCGCGATGGTGCCAAGTTCGACATCAAGTCGTTCCACGATCACGCCATTGGACACGGCCAGATCCCACTCCCGGTCTTTGAGGCCGAGATGCCGAACTGGGTTAAGCCGAAAGCATGACGACGGCTGGGGGGCCCGCGGGCGCCGCTCGCGGAACCTCCCGGCGAACGGTCGGGATCCTCGCCGCGATCCTCGCCGCACTGGCGTGGGGCTTCGGCTCCACGACGTCGGACTATGCGCTCAGCGCTGGCGTGGGGAACGACACCTTTCTAGTTATTGAGCTTGG
>JBBAWP010000007.1:2076-34576 GCA_040397155.1 Candidatus Limnocylindrus sp. | reverse complement strand
CGCTTGCGTCCACCAAGATCGCGAAGATCGTGCGCCGCTGCCGCCTCCTCAATGAGATATTCAACAACAGGGATGGGGCGCTCCACGGCAGCCCGCCACACGTCTGGTTGATCGCGAACCACCTCATCAGGATCCTTCCCGTCAGGGAGCTTCACGATCCCAACATCGACGAGCGAAGGTCCGTCCGTTGTGCCGGCGAGTTCAGTGACAAGGCGAAGAAGTTCGGTCGCACCAAATGCACCCGCCTTTGCACCCGCCGCATCTACGTCATAGGCGAGCACGATCTTTGAGCCATAGCGCAGGAGGAGCGCCACCTGTGCTGGCGTCAGCGCCGTCCCCATACTCGCAACAACATTCTCAAATCCAGACTGATGTGCCATGAGTGCGTCGGTGTATCCCTCGACGAGGACCGCCGTCCCCCCCTTGCGGATCGCCGGCTTTGCCTTATCAATGAGGTAGAGGGTGCGCGACTTATCAAAGAGCGGTGTTGCCGCGCTGTTCAGATACTTCGGTCCATGATCGCCGCGCGCGTCGTCAACGGGGAGTAGTCGACCTCCAAGTCCCGTGATCTTGCCGCTCGCGTCGCGGATGGGGAAGATGATGCGAGCGCGGAAGCGATCATACGCCCCGCGACCTCCGCCACGATCGGTGGTGAGGCCGACCGCCTCCAACTCTTCGGGGGTTGCACCTCGCTTTGCGGCCAGCGCCTTGGAGCAGGCGTCCCATGACTCCGGCGCCCAGCCGAGGCGCTGTGATTCGATCGTAGCGTCCGTAAAGCCACGAGCGTGCAGGTAGTCGAGTGCCGACTTGCCGAGGTCGTGGGTGGTGAGGATGGCGTGATAGAAGCTCACCGCCCCCTCAAGAACTTCGCGAAGGCGCGCGCGGCGCACATCTTCGGCACGGCTGCGCTCGTCAAGGACGACGCCCGCCTTAGCGGCGAGTAGGGTGAGCGCTTCGCCGAACGGCAGGTTGTCACGCTCCATCACAAAGGTGAAGATGTCGCCCCCCTTTCCGCACCCGAAGCACTTCCATGAATCTCGTGCTGGGGTGACCACAAACGACGGAGTCTTCTCCCCATGGAACGGGCAGAGCCCCTTGAACGCGCTGCCAGCCTTCTTGAGCTGCACCGTTTCGCCGACAACGTCGGCGACGGCGAGTCGGCTCTTCACCTCGGCAACACTTCCTGATGCCATCGGCTGGCTGACCTCCTCGAAGGGCTTCGGTGGCGGGCAAAGCGGCTGCCCGTTGGTGTCAAGACCTGTCGGGCGAAGGATGCCATCCGCACCCCCCTCCGTCAACCAGGCGGCAGGGCGAGCCCACGAGGGCTCCCCTACACTCACCACGAGCCGCCCCTCGGCGGTCCAGGCTGGAGGTGAACGTGAGCGGAAGCGAGAGAGATCCAGCGGCATTCGGAATCCTCGCCAGCGACCCCGCCTATAACGCGGTGCTCGCCGCGCGGATTGATGACACAGAAACGCTCGCGCGGGTGTGGATCAAGCCGACTGGCGTCCCTGTTCCATTTGAGCCTGGTCAGTACGTCACGATCGGCGTCAAGGTGGGCGAGAAGTGGATGCAGCGGCCGTACTCAATCGCCTCATCCGCGCGCGACCTTGCGGGCGGCTATGAGCTCTACCTTCGACTCGTCCGCGGTGGCGCGTTCACGCCGCTCGCCTTCTCCCTCCCTGTTGGACACGCGCTCCGTGTCCTGCCACCAAAGGGGAAGTTCACCTTGCAGCCAGATGACGAACGCGTCCACCTCTTCATCTCATCTGGAACTGGAATCGCGCCGTTCGTCTCAATGGCACGAACGCTCCTCGCAGATGGTCGCCCACGACGAGCGATCTATCTGAATGGCGTGAGCTACGTGTCAGATATTGGCTATGCCGAACTCCTGAACGGATGGAGCGCGAGCGGCGAATACCCAGCAACGTACGTCCCTACGATCTCGCGGCCCAACGATCCAGCCAATGCTGGTTGGACCGGCCGTACTGGGCGAGTGGAGAGCATCATCCGCGCAGCGCTCGGTGACCTCAGTGTGGATCCAAACGGTGCCGTCGCCTATCTCTGCGGCAATCCCGACATGATCGTGGCGGCAGAGCAGGAGCTACGCGCATACGGACTCCCTGACGAAGCGATCCATAAAGAGCTGTACTGGCCGGCTGGAAAGCAGCCAACCGGGGCGATCGAGTCTTAACGCGTTACGGTCGCGCGGCGCGCAACTTGCTGAGGAAGTACTCCTCGAGTCGATCCACACTCACGCGCTCCTGCTCCATGCTATCTCGGTCGCGCACTGTGACGGCGTTGTCATCCATAGAGTCAACATCGACGCAGATGCACCACGGCGTGCCAATCTCATCCTGGCGGCGGTAGAGCTTTCCGATTGCGGCTGTATCGTCATAGACCGCCGTGAACTCTCGCGAAAGTCCGTTGCGAATCTTGTGTGCGAGGGCCACGAGATCATCACGCTTCTTGAGAAGTGGGAGCACCGCCACCTTGTACGGCGCGAGCTCTGGGTGTAGGCCGAGGACGACGCGCTTCTCGTCGCGAACGATCTCCTCACGGTACGCGTCGATCAGGAAGGTGAAGGCGGCGCGGTCCGCACCAGCCGCCGCCTCAACGACCCAGGGCGTAAAGGTCTCTTCGGTGGCTGGATCAAAGTACGAGAGGTTCTCGCCACTCTCCGCCGCATGTCGGGAGAGGTCAAAGTCGCCGCGGTTGTGCACCCCTTCAAGCTCCTTCCAGCCGAACGGGAAGCGGTACTCCACATCAATGGCGCGCTTGGCGTAGTGGGCGAGCTCGTCTGGTGCATGCTCGCGGGCGCGGAGCCGCTCGGGTGAGACACCGTACGCCTTGTACCACTCCAGTCGGCGCGGCAGCCACTCATCAAACGCGGCAGTTGCGCCAGCCTCTGGTCGCACGAACATCTGTAGCTCCATCTGCTCAAACTCGCGCATGCGGAAGACGAAGTTCCCTGGGCTGATCTCGTTGCGGAAGGACTTCCCTACCTGTGCGATTCCAAACGGAATCTTCTTCCGGGCTGCGTCGCGCACGTTGCGGTGCTGCACGTAGGCGCCCTGCGCCGTCTCTGGGCGGAGGTAGATAACGGAGGCGTCCTCCTCTACGGGGCCCATGAAGGTCTTGAACATCAGGTTGAAGCGTCGTGGTGCGGTGAGGCTCCCCTCGCAGTCGGGGCAGACCAGACCGAGCTTCGTGACCACGTCGGCCTCTGCAAGCTGCGCCGTGGTGAGCGCGTCGGTTCCCGGAAGTTCATCCAGTCGGTAGCGACGCTTGCAGGCGGTGCACTCAACAAGCGGATCACTGAACGAACCCACGTGCCCTGAGGTGCGCCAGACCTGTGGGTGCATGAGGATCCCGGCGTCAAGACCAACCACGTCGTTCCGTTCCTGGACAATGCTGCGCCACCAGGCGCGCTTCACGTTGTTCTTTAGCTCCACCCCGAGCGGGCCGTAATCCCAGACGGCGTTGATGCCGCCGTAGATCTCTGAGCTTGGGAAGACGAATCCACGTCGCTTCGCGAGGGAGACGATGACGTCAAGATCGGCAACCGCAGGCGTCGCGTCAGCCGCTGGCGTGCCAGCAAGCGTGAGGGATGGATCGGCGCTGATGCTCATGAAGTGGAAGCCTACCCGATCCGAGTGCGGCTAGAGCGCGCGGGCAAGCGCCACGCCCGCCGAGGCGGCAAGGAGCCCGAGCAGGATTGATCCGACGGCGTAGGCGATCAGCGCGAGGAGTTCACCCCCCTCGCCCATGCGTGCGAGCTGCAGCGCAAACGCTGAGAAGGTGGTGAACCCTCCGAGAAGTCCAACGACGATGAGGGGGCGTGCAGCGTCTGGAAGGAGCCGGTCGGCGATCAGCGTGACAACGAGGCCTGCGGCGAACGATCCACCCACGTTCACCACGAGTGTCCCAATTGGCGCGGCGATCCCGAGGCGCGCAGTGAGCGCATCCGCACCGCTCCGAAGCAGCGCACCAAACGCACCGCCAAGGGCCACGAGCAGTGCGCTCGTAAGCGCGCTCACGCGCTCACCTCGTCGAGAAAGCTGCGGCTCTTCGGTTCTCGCCCATAGAGATGCAAGATCGCGGCGCGGAGGGCTCGGTCGACCTCTTGAAGTGGCCCGCTCGGCAGCCGCAGCGCCGCAAGCTGCTCTGGGGCAAAGCGTCGGAGCGCTCGCAAGAGGCGCAGCCCATCGCTGCTGAACGGTGCACCTTCACCATGGTTCACGCAGTGGATCCCGCCCGCGCGCTCATCCCAGCGGAGCGCCTCTCCCTCTTGCGGAGCGCGCCCGCAATCAACGCAGTGATCAAGTTCTGGCGCATGCCCCGCAGCGTCAAGGAGCGCGAGCTCACTCCAACGTGCGACCAGGACGTCTGGGACGCCCGCCTCGAGCAGATCCCATGCGCGCAACAGCAGTGCATACAGTTCGGGCTCGGGCTGCTCTTCACTCGTGGCTCGCTCCACGAGCTCTGCTGCGTACCAGGCAACAGCACTACTCAGCAGCCGACTACGAAGTCCGAGCCAGACGCGCTGTGGCTGCACCTGGGTCACCACGTCAAAGGTGCGCCCCGCCGCGAGCGCGACCTCGAGCTCTGCGAATGGTTCGACGCCACCGCCGAGACGGCTGGTCGGCTTGCGCACCCCCTTGGCGATCGCCTTGAACTTTCCGCGATCCGGCGAGATGAGGGTGAGCACGCGATCGGCCTCGCCGAGGCGGAAACGCGAGGTCACAACTGCCAGCGTCCGCGAGGTTCGGCGTTCAGGCATGGTGAGAGGGTAGCATTGGAGCATGACGTCACTCCGTGGTACCCCGACTGGGGCGAACCTTCTTGAGCTAGACCTTGACGCGCTTATCGCCGCCACGGACGCGGCGATTCTTGACCTCCTCGCAGAGTGGGAGGAGCCAATCACCGCGTCAATGTACGCACAGATTCGGTACCACATGGGATACGGGGATCCGAGCGCTCGACTCGGCAAGCGCATGCGCCCCCTCCTCGGACTCCTCACCTACTCCGCACTCTCAAGCGATTGGGAGCGTGCCATCCCTGGCGCAGCGGCCGTTGAGCTCGGTCACAACTTCAGCTTGATCCACGACGACATTGAGGATCAGGACGAAGAGCGAAGGGGGCGACCCACCCTCTGGGTACGCGAAGGTCTTGCGCAGGCCATCAATACAGGCGATGCGCTCTTCACGATTAGCCGTATTGCGGCACACCGACTGACTGAACTCGGCTTCTCCGACGCCAAGGTGATCCGCATGATGAAGATCTACGACCAGACCTGCCTCCGCCTCTGCGAAGGGCAGTTCATTGATATCGCGGCGAGCCAGAAGCGCGAAATGCAGAGCGTAGAGCACTACTTTGAGATGATCGGACGAAAGACGGCGGCCCTCATCTCGGGCGGTGTTGAGTCTGCCGCCATGCTCGCCACTGATGACGAAGAGGTGATCACGCGCTTCCGTACGTTCGGATGGGCGCTCGGGCTCGCCTTCCAGATCAATGACGATCTGCTCGGGATCTGGGGGAGTGAGGCGACAACTGGAAAGGCGCCATCAGATCTTGCCCGACATAAGAAGACGCTCCCCGTCCTCTACGCAGCGGAGCGCGCCAGCACTGAAGATCGCGCCACCCTCGATCGACTCTTCGCAACACCAGATCCGGACGCCGCACTTGTGGCCGCAGGGCTCGCCGTCCTTGCGCGAACGGGGGCAGAGGCCTACACACGAGAGCAGGCTGCACTCTGGCGCGAGCGCGCCCTCACGGAAATTCGTGCGGTGCCAGCAATGAATCCTATTGCGATCGTTCGGCTTGAAGAGATCATGGAGCGCGTGATCTCCGCGTAGGCGATCCCCCGAGGGCTACTTCCCTTCGCTCTCCTCAGATCCGACAGCGGACTCCACAGGAGTCCAGCGCACGCGCACCTTCCCTACTCTGCGGCCACTCACCTTGATGACGCTGATCACAAAGGGGGCGATGGTCACGCTATCGCCCACCACGGGGACACGTCCGATTCGGTGATAGACAAAGCCGCCGAGCGTGTCGTACTCCTCGTCGTCCTCAAGTTCAAGCGGTGGCTCAACCAGATCGGTGAGCTCGTCAATGTCCGCTCGACCGTCAAGGATCACCTCTCCATCGGAGATCTCAACCTTCATCGGCTCCTCTTCGTCGAACTCGTCCTGGATCTCACCCACGATCTCTTCGAGGAGGTCCTCGATCGTCACGAGGCCCGCGGTGCCTCCGTGCTCGTCCAGCACGATCGCCATGTGCACCTTCCGCCGCTGCAGTTCATGCAGAAGATCGTCAACGGGCTTTGACTCAGGGACGAAGAGTGCTGGGCGCATGATGTCGCGCAGGCGCGGGCGTGGCCCGCCCGCCGCAATGATGCGGAGCAGGTCCTTCGCATAGAGAATTCCGCTCACGTGATCAATAGACTCACGGTAGAGCGGCGTGCGGCTGTGTCCCTCCTTCAGCACCACCTCCACGGCCTCGTCGAACGTTGCCTCTTCATCAATGGAGACGATATCGATGCGTGGCACCATGACCTCGTGCAGCTTTGAGTCACTGAGTGACATCACTGCCGAGATCATCTGCTCCTCCTCCGCCTCGAGCACTCCCTCCTGGCTCCCCTGCTCCACGATGAGTCGGATTTCAGCTGCGGAAAGCTTCGGGGTCCGGGTTGGGTCAATGCCGAACGGCTTGGAGATCACCTTCGTGAGTACAACAAGGAGCCCGACAAGTGGGCTAAGCACCTTGGCGAAGATTGAAATAGGACCCGACGCGGATAGCGCGATCCGATCGGGATTTGCCAACGCGAAACCCTTCGGGATCAACTCTCCGAGGACGATTGAGACGATCGAGACGAGCAGCGTGACGAAGAGCAACGCGATCGGAGCGGCGCGATCCCCAATCCACGAGACGCCACTCAGCGGCGCGGCGACGAGTTCAACGATGCTGATAGCAGCGACCGCAGACGCGAGCGCGCCGAGGAAGGTGATTGCAACTTGAATCACCGCAAGGAAACGGCCTGGATCTCGAAGCAGTCGGAGGGCACGGACCGCCCGCTTATCTCCTTCATCCGCAAGCTCGCTGAGTCGCGTACGTCGCACGCTGACATAGGCGATCTCAACCGCCACAAAGAAGCCGTTCATCAGGATCAGGAGCAGGATAAGCCCGAGATCGGCGAGCACAGGATTCATCGGTTACTCCTTACCTATCGTGCGCGCAGGCACGCCAACCACGAGCGCCCCCGCGGGGACATCCTTCAGCACGACCGCTCCGGCGCCACTCTTAGAACCGTCGCCCATGGTGAGCGGTGCCACGATCAGCGTTCCAACGCCCGTGAAGACGCGAGCGCCAATGACCGTTGCGTGCTTCTTCTCGCCGTCGTAGTTTGCCGTAATCGTTCCGGCACCAATGTTGCTCCCCTCGCCAACACTGGTGTCACCGAGATACGAGTGGTGTCCCACCTTGACCTTTGCAGAGAGCGTTGTTGCCTTGAGCTCAGCGAAGTTGCCAACATGTGCGCTCGCACCAATCGTGCAGCCGGGACGAATGTGCGCAAAGGGCCCAACGTCAACACCGCTCGCAAGTGTTGAACCATCAATGTCACTCGAGCGAATGGTGCAGCCTTCCCCAATGACGCTCTCGTGAATCCGTGATCCAGCCTCGATGCGTGTCCCAGTTGCGATCGTCGTATTACCGCTCAGCATCACGTTCGGTTCAATCACCACATCGGCAGCGATGCTCACCGTAGGCTCGATCCAGACTGTGGTTGGATCCATCATGCCGACACCGCGTTCAAGGTGCGCCGCGTTGATCCGCTCACGAAGTGCCGCGGCAGCGTCCGCGAACTGACGTCGATCGTTCACCCCCTCAAGGTCAATCCCACTCCCAAGGAGGACGGGGGCTGGCGTACCTTCCGCAGCGGCGCGCGTGACAAGATCGGTGAGGTAGACCTCTCCGCTCGCCGCTGACGGAGCGAGTGTCTCCAGTGCGCCCGTAAGCCAGGCACGATCAACGGCGTAGAGCCCTGCGTTCACGAGATCGTTCGCGCGACCTTCGTCGGTTGCGTCGCGCTCTTCCACAATGCGTACCGCTCGACCCTCTTCGCTTAGCTCAACGCGGCCGTAGCCGGTTGGGTCTTCGGCGTGAAAGGCGGCGAGCGCGATTGGCGCACCTGCGGCGCGACGAGTCGCGATCAGCGCGCTGATACTGCTCGGCTCAAGGAGTGGCGTGTCCCCGCACGCGATGAGAAGCTCCGTTGCATCGGCTGGAAGTGCAGGGAGTGCACAACGAACCGCATCCCCTGTCCCACGTGGCTGCGGCTGTTCTGCGCGAAGCGTCCCTGCTGGCGCAAGGGCGTGCAGCGCGGCGGTTGCTGGGGAGAGGAGGAGGAGCGCTGGATCACGCAGCACGCTGCGGACCGCCTCAACAACCCAGAGCGCCATTGGACGCCCGAGGAGCGGGTGAAGAACCTTCGGCTGGGCGGCGTGCATCCGCGACCCGACGCCAGCAGCGAGGATGATGGCCGTCACGCCTGTAAGGCGCTCCGGCCCGGTACTTGAGGGTGTCATCTGGAGGCGAGTCTAGCCGACCTTCTGGGCGATCGCCTCAATCTCCACCAGACCCCCCTTGGGGAGCCCCGCCACCTGCACGGTTGAGCGTGCTGGATACGGCTCCGAGAAGGTGCGCCCGTAGATCTCATTCACCGTGGCAAAGTCGCTGAGGTCCGCAAGGAAGATGGTGCACTTGACCACATGTTCAACGCCGAACCCCGCAGCGGAGAGCAGCGCACGCAGATTCACCAGCGCCTGCTCCGCCTGAGCGGCAACTCCGTCACGAAGCGCACCCGTTGCGGGATCCATTCCGAGCTGTCCCGAGCAGAAGAGCAGGTCGCCTGAGGCGATCGCTGCACTGTATGGGCCGATCGCTGGAGCAACTCCGCTCCCACTCACTGGTCGTTTCATCGTGGACTCCTCCCCTACGTTGCCAACTCTGTCGCAGTGACAAGAACGCCACCATCTGGAAGCGCAAGTTCGCCACGGCCTACTGCCGCCTCAACGAGCGCGCCAGCCTCTGCCGCTTCGTAGAGCGAAGGATAGAGGAGAAAGAGAGTCGGCCCCGAGCCTGAGAGGGAGAGCGGGCGCCCGAGGAGGCGGCGCAGCGAGTGATCGAGCGGGCGCAGCCACGGGGTGATCGCTCGGGCGGCGGCGAGCAGATCATTCGCCGACGCGAGTGCCGCCGATCGCTGGAGGAGCGCAACGGTCGTGAGTCCGGCGAGCGCCTCACTCGCTAGGTGTTGCGAGCTAACGAGTGCTGCTCCGTATGCATCACCCCGCACCCCAGCGGCGAAGGCGGCGAACACATCAGGCGTCTTAATCCCTTCGCGTGCGCTAATCAACAGCACGCCAGGGGCCGGCTCGCTCCACGGTGCGAGTGGCGTCACCCGCTCACCTCGTCCCTCCATCAGCACAGGTCCGCCGGGGAGGAAGAGCGGCACATCGGAGCCGATGCGTGTTGCAACCTGCATCAGTCGCTCTTCTGCCAACTCGACTCCGCACAGCTCAAGTGCACCACGAAGCACCGCCGCGGCGTCACTTGATCCGCCACCGAGCCCCGCCGCCACAGGGAGCCGCTTCTCCAGCACGATGTCGAGCGGCGGAATCGGCACCTCCCTGCGCAGCTCGCGCAGCGCCGCAAGAACGAGATTCTCTCCAGCACCTGAGATCGGTAAGCCAGCACAGTGCAACTCATCTTCGGTGCCCTCTCCGCCAAGTAGTCGGAGTGTGATGTGGTCACTCGCGCGGAGTGGTGCCACGATGCTGTGAAGATCGTGATAACCGTCCTCGCGTTGACCCACAACCGCGAGGGTGAGGTTCACCTTCCCAGGAGCGTCAACCTCAACCCAGTGGACGCGCCCAGCGCCAACGCGTCCGCGACGAGCAGGAGCCTCCCCTGGAAGTGTTCGCATCACACGCGGCGGGCGCGTCGGCGCGCCAGGGATACCGCCAAGTTCACGAAGGAGACGCACCCAACCTTCGACACTGAGCGCCTGCGCTCGAAGGTCTGGATCCGTATCCGCGCGCTCAAGCGCCTGCATGATCTGATCGACAGGAATCGGTAGTGCACGTGGCAACGCGTTGCGCAGCTTCTTTCTGCGCTCCCTGAATCCGGCCTGGACGAGCCTCCAGAGCTGCTCTTCGTCATCATCAGAGAGTCCAGCAAGCGGCGAGTGCGTCAAGCGCTCAAGAGAGAGCACAGCCGAATCCACTGTAGGAACTGGCTCAAACGATTCCCGGCGGACCAGGCGCACAATCGTGGCCTCGCTCCGAGATCGGACAAACGCGGTGAGATACGACCAGTCGCCAACCGGTGCGGCAACGCGCTCCGCAACCTCACGCTGGACGAGCAGGACGATTCGTTCTGCGGGGTGCTCAAGTAAGAGGAGGCGATGAAGCAACGGGCTGGTGATGTGATACGGGATGTTCGCCACCACGCGCCACACTCCGTCGGAGGGGAGGAGTGGCTCAAGGTCAACGTTCAACGCATCGCCGTGGATGAGGGTCAGGTCTCCACTCGCAATCTCTTTGGCGAACTTCTCCTGGAGCCGCGGGAGAAGATCGTCATCAAGTTCGATTGCAACCACCCGCGCACCGGCCGCCAGGAGGCCTTCGGTCAGTACGCCGAGCCCAGGACCAATCTCCAGAACGATCTCACCTGGTGCGGCACCTCCGGCCGCGACGATCGCATCGCGTGCCTCTAGATCCACAAGGAAGCTCTGGCTGAGACGCTGCTTCGGCGCATGCCCTGCAAGGAGCGGTCGCGCACCGCTGCGACGAGGCACGGGGCTCATCCTGCCGCCGCCGCGCCAAATGGCCATGAGGCGCTCACTGTGAGCCCACGTGCAGGATCCTGCAGGGTGACGCGTTGCTCGTTGAGCGCAGCATGTGCGGCGGCTCCAATCATGGCTGCATTATCAGTGCACCAGCGAACTGGCGGGATGCTGAGGAGACGCTGATGCTTGGCCGCCACGGCCGCGAGACCTGCACGAAGCGGTCCGTTCGCCGCAACGCCACCCCCAACCACGAGCCCCGTCCCCGGATGCGCAAGGAGTGCCGCCTCCACTCGTTCCAGCAGTGCCGTGACGATCGCCGTTTCCGCGGCGGCGGCGATCGCTGCGGCAGCTGCCGGCGGAACAGGGCGCTCACGAAGTGTTGCCTGGAGAGCCGCGGCCCGGCCGGGCGCGCCTGAAGGGACACCAGCTGCCGCAAGCGCCATCCGCGCCGCGGCGGTCTTCACGCCACTGAACGACACGTCGTATTCACCATCTACCCGCGCAACAGGGAGGCGGTCGCCGCCAGCGCGTGCCGTTGCCGTTGCGGCGAGTGCCGAGAGTGCCGCGCCGCCGGGATACGGAAGGCCGAGGAGGCGCGCGATCTTGTCAAACGCTTCGCCCGCCGCGTCGTCAATCGTGCCGCCAAGTCGTTCACTCGTCCCATCCGCTCTCACGCGCACGATCAGCGTGTGACCCCCGGAGACAATGAGACCAATCGCGGGAAGTTGCGGGGTGGCCGAGACGAAGACTGCATCGTGCAGCCAGGCGGCGCGAAAGTGACCCTCTAGGTGATTCGTCGGAACGATTGGGAGTCCGCGTCCCCACGCCCACGCGGCGGCAACGCCTGCGCCGACAAGGAGTGAACCAACCAGCCCGGGACCGGTCGTCACTGCAACCGCATCGATCTCGCGCGCGTGTGGCTCCCCTTCTGCCGAGTTGAGCACCTCTTCCAAGAGTCGCGGCACCCAGAGGTGATGCTCACGGGCCGCAACCTCAGGGATCACTCCTCCTGTGGCAGCGTGGAGGGCGCTCTGACTTGCTACACGCTCAGCGACGACCTCTCCCCCTTCGCGCACAAGGGCAACCGCCGACTCATCGCAACTTGACTCAACCGCAAGGATCATTCGTGCACGGCTCATCGCGCCACCACGTCAAATGCCTCTGGATTCGGGAGAGGTTCATCAGTCTTGGTCGCGGCGTGTGCGAGCGCCTCGCGCGCCTGCTGTCCAGGATCACTAAGTTCTGGGGTCGTCATGATGATCGCATCTTCGCCACTCTCTTCGTAATATCGAACCCTTCGCCCCGCCTCTGCAAATCCGAGTCGCGCATAGAGCCGCTGGGCCAGTTCATTGGAGACCCGAACATCAAGCGTTGCCACGCGCGCCTCGCCACGACGTGCCTCTTGCAAAAGCTCGAGCATCAACGCCGTGCCGAGCCCTTCACCACGCAGGGCAGGCGAAACGGCAATTGTGGTCACGTGCGCTTCGTCCACCATCAGCCAAATCCCGCCGAACCCCAGCAGCTCCCCTCCGCGCCATGCCCCTACATATCGTGCCAAACGGTTCGTCGTCAGCTCGGACTCATATGCGTTCCCTGGCCATGGCGTACTGAAACTCGCCTCTTCAATCGCGCGCATCAGCGGGAGATCGGCGATGGTCAACGGTCGAATCTCATACTCATCTCGTCGCACTAGACACCCCGCCCATCAACCCCGCGTGGTGGCGACGGGTAGCGAAGCTGTATCTCGCTCCGTTGTGGTGACTCTCCACGCGCGGCAGCAGCGAGCGCCTCGCTCAGTGCAGTTGAAGCGAGGTTTGCGAACGCATGCGGGAGGCACGAGGCAATGCGTGTAAGGTCTGCGGAGGCTGGCGCGTCCGCATGCGCGGCAATCTCACTCCCCGCCTCGCGGATCACCAGCACCTCCCGAGTGCCGAGCGGAAGAACCACCGTCTCGCCACCCACCTCTTTGGCGGCAGCGTAGAGGGCGCGGTCAGATGGAATCGCGATGATGGGAAGGTTAAGGGCCGCGGCAACGCCAGCCGCCGCGGCAGAGGCCGCTCGAATCCCCGTGTAGCTCCCCGGTCCAACGCCAACCACGATCGCCGAGAGTTCCGCGCGCGACGCCTCGCTTGGGAGGAGTGTGGCGATTCGTTCAAGATGGCTGCGCTGCGGCTCTCCAGACTCGGCGACCACGAGATCCCCTGATCGCGGACCGCTTAACGCGAGGAGCGCCACACACCCGTGTCCAAGCGATCCGTCAAGGATCAGCGCAGTGTGGCTACGATCCATCGGCAGCCTCAATCCCCGCCGCAAGTACAGCCGCATGCATGCTCTTTGCGCGCGCCGCATCTCCAATACGCAACGTTGCACCTCGCGCATCATCGTGAGCGCCGGGTATGAGCTCAACTTCAAGGAGCGACGACCCTTCGCCCTGCAGCGGCCAGCGCACCTGTTCCGGCCACTCAATCATCGTGATGCCCGCCGCATGGCGTTCGTCAATCAGCCCTGCCGCAAGCGGGTCACTTCCAGGCGGGAGGCGATAGGCATCGGCGTGCCAGATTGGGAGGGCTCCCTGGTGTTCGGAGACCAGTAGGAATGTCGGTGAAGTGAGCGGAGGATCGGCGTGGAGCGCAGATCCGATCGCGCGTGCCAGCGTCGTCTTCCCTGAACCGATCTCCCCGATCAGGAGGAGACGATCACCTGCGCGGAGGTGGTGCGCGATGATGGTGCCGAGTCGCTGCGTCGCCGCGAGGTCGCTAAGTTCGATGCGCAGCGAGATCACGCGGAGCGGCGCTGCAGATCACCGATCGGTACTGCGCAGAGCACTCCGTCAATGCGAACCGCACCGAGTGGATCATCGGCACGCGGATCGGCGAGCCCCTCCCACACTCCAGTTCGACCTTCATGGATCCCGCCAATCACAAGGACATCCCCCGCTTCGCGGTCTGCTCCGCCACCGTGCACGACGATGCCAATCGGTTCGTCACTGAAGCGCACGCGCGCGCCGTGGAGGCTTCGAAGCAGGTGCATCACGCGCTCATCACTCCCGGATGTGGGACGGCGCGGCGTCATGATGATCAGGCCGAATGGAGCCGTGGCAACGGCAGCGGCAATCCGTCGCTCAAGCGATGCGTTCAACGCGTCGCGTTCGCCATCACTGAGTCCGTGAACGATCACGCCGCGCACACCAACGGCCCGGGCGCGTAGCACCGTCTCGGGCGACGCACTACCAATTGCGAGGAGTCCTGCCGCAACGGCGCGCTCCCATCCGCTCCCTTCGGGTTCCGTTTCACTGAAGTGAACCTCCCCTTCAACGAGATCCCCGAGCAACTGTCGGCCACCGCGCACGCCATGCGTCGCACTCCCTGCAGGGAGGAGGCTGATCGGTGCAGGGATCGGAGCGGCGCTGGTGGCAGCTGTGATCGCCGCGGAGAGGCTTCCACTTCGCACCTCATGCGGCACCGCGAGTGCATCGCCAAAGACGATCGCCGCACGCGCGATCCCGCCATGAAGCGTGAACTCAGCCTGCTGCACTCCTCGTGTGAGGAGCACCTGCTCCTCTTCGCCGGTCCGAAGTGGGAGTGGATAGATTTCGCCGTGCGACAGTGTCACTTCGCTGCGCGGTGTGCGCACGAGCAGTTCGTCCCCTTCCTCGCCCGCAACGCGGACGAGATCGCCACCTGGCAGCAGCAGGTCGCGTGCGAGCGATGAGAGTGCCGAATCAATCCATCCGTCGTCCAGCGCCTCTCCTCCGAGCGCGGCGAAGATGCCGTACGGCTCAAGCAGGATCCGCGTCCGCCCTGATGGAGCTAACGGCGCAGCGACACTGATCGGGAGCGTCCCAGTTGCGATCAGACTCGCCGCAACGCCCACCAGTAGGAGTGGGGCGCCTTCAAGGTCGAGGTCACCGAGGTCCTCATCCGCGAGCAGCTCGGCGAGGCGGCGCATCGCGTCGGCCACAGCTGCCGCTCGCACCTGGTCGCGCGCATCATCACGATCGCGGAGTGGCGCGTCTGCAAGATCTCCCAGCAGGTCGGCCACCGTGGAACGATCGGTGCGACCAAGGAGCGTCAACACGCCATCGCAGCGACGTCGACGTTCCACCGGATCAGCGGGGACCGTAGCTGCACCTGGCACCTCAAAGCTGACCGCGGCACGGTCAGGCGATACAAGCGTGAGTCGGCCACCGTCGGCGGTGATCTCCGCAATCCGCACTGGGCCACCGAGCCACGCCGCGAGGCGCCCCGCCGCACGCTCCGCGTCCCCTGCGTTCGCCACGACTCGTAGCGGAGTACCCGTCAAGCCTGCGGCGGTCATCAGCGTCGCCTCAAGCGCATCGACTGCGCCACCGCTCGGCTGTGAGAGCGCGCCAAGCAGGCGCGCGCCACCTTCGCGGCGAATGAGCGCACCGCTGCGCTCGCCGGTCCCTTCAACGATGAGGAGGAGCAGTTCGTTCACGGGGCACTCTCGTTTAACGCCCAGAGCGCAACGGGGCGTCCGCCACGCGTGTACACGCGGACCAGCCGACTCGTGAAACTTGTCGAGACTTCATTGGTGATCGTCGCGCGCCGGCGCGCCACATCTACGGGCTGAATCTCGTCGTCTCCTGATCGGCCAATGAAGATCACATCGTCAAGCGTACTCAGATCGGTGGCGGGGTGATCAGTGGCGTCAATCGTGATCGAATCCATCGCAATGCTCCCCACGACTGGGAGCCGAACGCCGCGCACGAGCACCTCCGCCTTCCCCTTCTCGTGATAAGAGATCCCATCGGCATATCCAATGGGAAGGGTGATGATCCGCGAAGGTCGTTCCGCAACAAAATGCGGTCCGTACCCAACCCCGTGTCCGGTGGGGAGCGTTGCGATTCGCACGGGACGCGCGATCACCTGGTAGACCGACGCAATGCCAATTTCCTCTGCACTGCGCGAAGGGCGCAGCGCATTCGGAACCACACCAAAGAGGGCGATCCCAACCCGTGCAACATGTTCACCAGCGCCGATCGTCAACAGGCCACCCGAACCAACGAGGTGCCGTTCAAGCCCGCTCCGAAGTTCTGGCTCCACGAGCGCGTCTGCAGCGCCGTTAAGGGTTGTTGCCTGCGCCGTAGAGCGCTCCAGATCCTCTGCTGCGGTGAGATGGCTCCAGATGCCGCGCAGCGAAATGCGCGGACGTGCGGCGTGTAGCCGCTCCGCGAGCGCTGCGAGTTCATGAGGGAGTATCCCGTCACGTCCGAGTCCCGTATCAACCTCAATGTCAACGGTGAGTGGGCGGGCACCAGCGAGGTCGGCATCCAGGATCTCTGCAACGACGGCGGGTGACGTGGCAGGGACACCGATCTCAAGATCGGCAGCGCGGCGCAGATACGCACCTGGGACGCGCCAGAGGACGCGGAGTGGAGCCTGGATCCCCGCGTTGCGGAGCTGGATCGCTTCATCAATTGTGGCAACTAAGATTGCGCGCGCACCTGCAGCGAGCGCGGCGCGTGCCACCTCCACCGCGCCCAGTCCGTACGCATTCGCCTTGAGCACCGCATCAAGGTGTCCACCGGCTGGGAGATGCGCCTTCAGACCGCGCACGTTCTGTTCGATCGCATCAAGGTTCACTTCGACCCACGCCGCACGCCCGAGGGGCGGGAGGCCGGCGGCAACGATCGCTTCTGGGATCCCCACGCTACGCCTCGCGTACCGCCCGCTGCCCATAGGCAACGGCAACGGCGTATTCACGCTCATGAGTGATTGATACTGCGATCGCTGCGATTCCAATCGCTGCCGCCCGCTCCGCGGCACTCCCGTGCAGCCGCACCGTCGGCTGACCTGTTGGGAGTCGCTCAATCTCTATCTCACGCCACCCGATCCCGCGGATGCCGAGCCCGAGGACCTTTGAGACAGCCTCCTTCGCCGCCCAACGACCCGCAAAGTTTTCTGGTCGCGCCCGTACGTACGCCTGCTCTGCATCCGTGAGCACTCGAGCGGGGAAGCGGGCGGGGTGTCGCTGCATCACCTTTGCGATGCGTTCGACGCGCACGATGTCCACACCGAGTGCGGGGAGTTCAGCGCCTGAGGTCACGTGTGCCTGCATGCGGGTAGTCTACCGCCCGCTCAGCGGCGCTCTGCCAGCAGTGCGCTTCCCGCTGTAAGGATCGCGTCAACAACCGACGTTACGAGGGTCTCATCGGGGCCCTCGCCCATCACCCGGAGGAGAGGCTCCGTGCCAGATGCGCGCACCACGAGTCGTCCGCCACCAGCGGTGAGCTGCCGCTCTGCATCACGGATTGCACTGGACATCCTTGGGTCGGAGAGGAGCCACTCCGCCTCGCCTTCACGCACACTGATCTCTCGCTGGACCTGCGGGTCGAGCGGCAGCGTTGCGGCGAGCGCAGAGAGCGGTCCGCCTGAGCGCACCAGCAGCGCGATCAGCTCAATTGCGCTGATCAGTCCGTCACCGGTTGGCGCATGCTCTGGAAAGAGGAGATGGCCACTCTTCTCCCCACCGAAACCGGGGCGCCCTGGGGTCAGCACCTCAGCAATGTGACGATCACCCACAGGGGTGCGCTGCAGCGTGATTCCGGCGTCGCGAAGCTGGCGCTCCACGCCAGAGTTCGTCAGGATCGTCGCCACCACACGCTCAGAGCCTGGAAGGGCACGGCGCTTTCGATCCAGCGCAATCAGGCCAATCACAACATCGCCATCAATCAGGACTCCACGTTCATCAACAACTGCGCAACGGTCAGCGTCTCCGTCGAGCGCGATTCCAAGATCGGCTCCGAGCTCCACGACCCGTCGTCCGAGCGCCGCCGGCGAGGTTGCCCCCACTCCGTCGTTGATCAACCCTTCACCCATCGCCATTCCATCAACCGTTGCTCCCGTTGCGGAGAGTGCCGCCTCGGCGAACGGGGTACCCGCCCCGTTCGATGCATCAAGCACCGCTCGGATCCCCGCGGCGGCGCGGTTCGGCGTTGCCGCCGCTGCAACCAGCGCGAGCTGCGCTGCATAGCGCGCCGCATAGGCTGCGCCTCGCGCGTCGTCGCGCGCATCTGTGGCAGTCGCGGAATGCGCACTCGCGCCAGCCGCGCTCGCCGCGGCAAGCCTCTCGTCAATCATGCGTTCCAGTTCACGCTCAAGCGCATCAGGAACCTTGCGCCCATCACGACCAATGACCTTCAAGCCGTTGTACTCCGCTGGGTTGTGCGAGGCGGTCACCACCACACCACAGGCGGCATCCGCGTCTGCCGCCACGACCGCGGCGAGTCCTGGTGTTGGGATCACGCCAAGGTTGATTGGAGTGGCCCCTCCTGACCGGATCCCAGCGGCGAGTGCTGCACTCAGTCCAGGGCCGCTCGGGCGCGTGTCACGTCCAATGAGGATGTTCCCTGCGGGATAGTGCGCCGCCAAGGCAGCGCCGAGGGCGTAGGCAACTTCCGAAGTAAGTGATACCCCCGCGACCCCGCGAATCCCGTCGGTACCGAATCGGACCGCGGCCATCAGCAGCGCAGCTGCGCTAGATCAGCGCTTCGTGAACTGCTTCGCCTTGCGAGCGCGTCGGAGACCGTACTTCTTTCGCTCCTTCGCGCGCGGATCGCGCGTAAGGAATCCGGCCTGTCGAAGTGGGAGTCGGTATGCCTCAGGGTCCGCCGAGAGGAGTGCACGCGAGATCCCGTGACGGATTGCGCCCGCCTGACCGGAGATCCCGCCGCCTTCAACCTTCACCATCGCATTGAAGCGACCCTCGGTGCCTGTGACGCGGTATGGCGCGAAGACTTCCGCCTGCGGAATTGCGCCACCGAAATGCTCCACATACGTGCGTCCGTTGATGACAATCTGGCCCTCACCTGGGACGAGGCGCACTCGGGCGATCGATGTCTTGCGGCGACCAGTTCCCTGGTAGTACGGCAGGCTCACGCTCTTCTCCTTCGGGCTCATACGAGTGGCTTGGGCTGCTGTGGCGCGTGTGGGTGATCCGCACCTGCGTAAATCTTCAACTTGGTCATCTGCGCATTCGCGAGCTTCGTCTTGGGGAGCATCCCCTTCACGGCGCGGCGGATCGCCTCCGTTGGCTTGCGCTGAATCAGGTCGCCGAGACCCTCTTCACGGTGGCCGCCTGGGTGGCCGGAGTGCGAGTGGTAGCGCTTGCTCAAGAGTCGGTCACCCGTGACCACGAGCTTGGCCGCGTTGACGACGATCACGAAGTCGCCCGTGTCCATATGGTCGGCATAGGTTGGCTTCGCCTTGCCGAGGAGGGCGGTGGCAATCTTCGTGGCGAGGCGGCCGAGCGTCTGACCCTCAGCATCAACCACGTACCAGTTGCGCTCAATCTCAGCGGCGCGAGGCGTCCACGTCTTCATGTTCACATCAACCTCCTAGACAAGCTCTAGCTGAACGAGGGGGGCGGCATCGCCCTTGCGAATACCGATCTTGGTGATGCGGCAGTAGCCAGAGGTGCGCGCCGCATACTTCGGGACGATCTCATCAAACAGCTTCTCCACGACGAGCGGCTCGTCTGGAAGCGCGGCGATCACCGCACGGCGTGCGCTGAGTCCACCCTTCTTTGCAAGGGTGATGATCTGCTCAACCTGCGGACGAATCTCCTTCGCCTTCGCCTCCGTGGTCTGAATGCGCTCATAGCGCAGGACGGAGACGATCAGGTTCTTGTACAGCGCGAGTCGTGGCCCCTGCTTTCGAGAAAGCTTACGACCGCCAACAGCATGCGACGTCATCTTAGGCCTTCACTTCTTCGTCGCTGTCGTCTTCGGCATCTTCGTCATCGAATGCAGCGTCGAGTGGGAGGGTGCTCTCTGGCACGTCGAACCCGCGCTCAACAAGCTTCTCGCGCACTTCGGTGAGGCTCTTCTGACCGAAGTTGCGGAGCTTCAAGAGCTCAGCTTCGCCCCCGTCTAGCGCACTCAACAGCTGACCAACCTTGACGATCCCTGCGCGCTTGAGCGCGTTGTATGCGCGCATCGGCAGGTCAAGATCTTCAATGGAGAGGTCGAGCAGGTTTCCGCCCGCCGCTGCCGCTGGTGCAGGTGCCGGCGCTTCGCCGAGACCCGAGAATGCAGCGAACTGGCCGACGAGAATTGCTGCCGCCTTGCGTACAGCCTCTTCTGGCGTGATCGTGCCGTCGGTTTCAATCTCGAGGATGAGCTTCTCGCGGTCAACATCCTGGCCAACGCGCGTGTTCTCTACGGTGAAGTTCACCTTGCGCACTGGGGTGAAGATCGCATCAACGGCCATCACGCCTCGCGGGCGCGCCTCGCCGTCTGGTTCAACTTCGAGTCGATCGGCGGAGACGTAGCCAACGCCGCGCTCCACCACCAGGAAGGCCTCAATCGCCGTCTTGTCTGAATCAAGTGTCATGAGCACCTGCTCTGGGTTCACGATCTCGACCTGTCCGTTGGGAGTGATGTCGCCTGCGGTGACGCTCCCCGCGCCCTTCTTATTGAGGGTCAGCTCCACGCGGCCCGTGGCAAAGCTGCGGAGTCGGATCTTCTTCATGTTGAGGAGGACCTGCACCACGTCTTCACGAACGCCTGGGAGCGATGAGAACTCCTGCTGGACGCCGGTGATCTGAACGGCCGTGATGGCGGCACCTTCAAGGGAGCCGAGGAGAACGCGTCGCAGGGCATTCCCCAGTGTCACACCGTAGCCAGGTGCGAAGGGACCAGCCTCGTACTTGCCGTACGAGCCGAGCTCCTCAAGCGGGGCGATTCGTGAAGTTACTGCGTCAGTCATCTCTCTCTCCTCTCTTATCGCGAGTAGAACTCAACGACGAGTTGCTCGTTGAAGTCACCAGGCATCTGGTCGCGGCGCGGAGCCGCAATCACGTGACCCGCCATCTTCGAGGCGTCCACGCGCAGCCACTCCTGGGTTGCAGCACTCTTGAGGGTCTCTACGACCTCCTTGAATGGGGTGAGCTCGGCACGCCCTGGGCGGAGCGAGATCACATCGCCTGGCTTCAGGCTGTACGACGGGATGTCGACGGCGCCACCGTTCACCGCAAAGTGACCGTGGTTGATGTACTGGCGTGCCTGGTCACGCGAGCTCGCAAAGCCCAGGCGGAAGACCACATTGTCGAGTCGCAGCTCAAGAAGGCGAAGCAGGTTCTCGCCCGTCACCTCGGTACCGCGCTCAGCCTCAGCGAAGAGCCGACGGAACTGTGCCTCGCCGAGTCGATAGACGCGGCGCATCTTCTGCTTCTCGCGCAGCTGCAGGCCGTAGTCGCCCACCTTGCGGCGTCGAACGGCGTGCATGCCTGGCGGTGTTGGGCGACGCTCAAAGGAACACTTCTTGGTGTAGCAGCGCGCGCCCTTCAGGAAGAGCTTCGCCCCTTCGCGGCGGCACTGTCGGCAGACTGGACCAATATCGCGACCCATGACGCTCCTCTCCTAGACTCGGCGCTTCTTCGGAGGACGGCAGCCGTTGTGTGGCAGCGGCGTCACATCGGTGATTGCAGAGATGTTGAGCCCAGCGGTCTGCAGGCCGCGAATCGCCTGCTCGCGACCAGCACCTGGACCCTTGACGAATACTTCAACGGAGCGAAGACCATGCTCCATCGCCTTACGAGCAGCAGCTTCTGCGCCGAGCGATGCCGCGTACGGCGTGCTCTTGCGCGAGCCCTTAAAGCCCGCAACACCGCCAGAGCCCCATGAGAGCACGGCGCCGGTTGGGTCGGTAATGGAAATCACGGTGTTGTTGAAGGACGCGGCGATGTGCACCTGGCCCACTGGCACGTTCTTCTTCTCGCGACGACGCGTCTTCGTCGGCTTCTTCTCCATCTCAGCCATGGCTACTCCCCTGCCTTACTTCTTCTCGATCTTCTTGCCGGCGACGGTCTTGCGAGCACCACGGCGCTGACGCGCGTTCGTCTTGGTGCGCTGACCTCGCGACGGAAGGTTCTTGCGGTGGCGCGTGCCACGATACGTGCCGACTTCAATCAGTCGCTTAATGTTCATGGCGATCTCTCGGCGAAGGTCGCCTTCAATCTTTTGACCCTTATCCACCACTTCGCGAAGGCGATTGATCTGCTCTTCAGAGAGGTCCTTCACGCGGATATCTGGGCTGATAGATGTCTGCTTCAGAATCTTCTGGCTGGTGGTCAGTCCAATGCCAAAGATGTAGGTCAGGGCGATCTCAACACGCTTCTCGCGTGGAATATCAACGCCTGCGATTCGTGCCATGGCCCTATCCCTGCCGCTGCTTATGCTTCGGGTTTTCGCAAATGACCATGACGCGACCGTGCCGCTTAATCACGAGGCACTTGTCGCAACGAACCTTGACCGACGCAGAAACTTTCACTCGTTCTCCTGTGCTGCTATTTCAACCGGTAGGTGATCCGACCCTGGGTCAGATCGTATGGCGAGAGTTCAACTTTGACCCGATCACCTGGAAGGATTCGGATGAAATTCGTCCGAAGCTTCCCGCTGATGTAGGCACGAATTCGATGGCCATTTTCGAGTTCAACAACGAACAACGTGTTCGGCAGCGGCTCGACAACCGTCCCTTCGACTTCGATTGAATCCTTCTTCGCCAACAACCCCCCGTTTCAGACTGCGCTATTGATCCCTGGCGAGCCAGGGGACGACTGGGGAGAGACCCCAAACGCACGAAGGTGCAGCCTAGCAGAGCCCCGCCCCCCTCGCAACGAAGACCCCTCCCTCGCCACGCTCAGGCTGAGCGTGCGCCAACCCCTCACGGCCGCGTGAGGATTTGGGCCCCTTCCGGGGTGATGGCAATGCTGTCTTCGAAGTGCGCAGCGAGACTCCCATCAATTGTTACAACGGTCCACTCATCATCCATCACTCCCACCTCAGGGGAGCCAAGGGTGAACATCGGCTCGATCGCAAGGCAGTGACCGGGGGCGAGGGTTAGGCTCTTCCGCCCAGTCCGGTAGTTCGGGACCTGGGGGGCCTCATGCATGGCGCGGCCGATCCCGTGTCCCACATAGGGGCGGACGATCCCGACCCCAGCCGCAAGGCCGACGTCTTCGATCGCCGCCGAGATCTCCTCAATGGTTCCCCCTGGTCGGGCCGCTGCGATCCCTGCGTCAAGCGCCTCCCGTGTCACGCGGATCAGGCGCGCCACCTCTGCGGGAGCCTCGCCGCCAACGTAGAAGCTGCGCGCCGCATCGCCGTGCCAGCCCTCAATGATCGCCCCTGCGTCCACGGAGACGAGTGCGCCAGCCTTGATCTCCCGATCGCCCGGGATCCCGTGGACCACCTCACTATCGATTGAAAGGCAGATCACCGAAGGGAAGCCGTGATACCCCTTGAAGTTCGAGCCAGCCCCTGCAGCAAGGATCTTCCGCTCTGCGGCATCTGCGATCTCCGCACTACTCGCCCCAGGCACCGCGAGCTCCTCAACCAGTGCCAGCACCTCTGCAACCACGCTACCAGCACGTCGCATCAACGCGATCTCAGCCGTAGACTTCCTTGTAATCCCGCTCATGAAGGCGTTATGTCCCGAAACCAACGGCGCGGGCGGCGGTCGCGAGGGCGGCCTGAATCTCCGTGATTTCGCCGAGGCCGTCAACCACCTGAAGTCGGCCCTTACTTCGATAGATCTCAACGACCTCGTCGAGCGCGCTCAGCTGATTTGCAAGCCGCGCAGCAACCGTCTCCGGTGCGTCATCGCTGCGTGTGATTAGTTCGGAGCCACATGCATCGCAGACCCCCTCCACTGCGGGTGGTCGGCTCGCAACATGGAAGGATCGCCCACACGATGAGCAGACACGCCGACCGGTGAGGCGTGCAGTCAGGACGCTCACATCAACCTTGAGCAGGATCGCGTTGATTGCACGACCACTTGATGCGAACGCAGCATCAAGTGCCGCAACCTGCGCTGCATTGCGTGGGAAGCCATCAAGGATCACGCGTGTTGCCGCGTCAGCGCGTGCAAGGCGAGCACTGATCATACCAACGGTGATTTCGTCGGGTACAAGCTTCCCCGCATCAATGTATGACGCGGCGCTTCGACCAAGTTCGCTGCCTGCCGCAATCTCTGCACGGAAGAGGTCGCCCGTGGCCACATGTGCGGCGCCAGTGGCGGTGGCCAGTGCCTCCGCCTGCGTCCCCTTCCCTGCGCCTGGGGCGCCGAGAAGGATCAAGATCACTTGATAAAGCCCTCGTAGTTTCGCATCAGCATTTGTGCCTCAAGCTGCTTCATGGTTTCAACCACCACGGTCACTGCGATGAGGAGTCCGGTGCCGCCAAGGCTCACACCGAGTCCACCGAGATCACCAAAGAAGGCGCCAAGCGCGTACGGTGACACCGCAATAATCCCAAGGAACATTGAGCCGAGCAGCGTGATGCGTGTGACCACTTTGCTCAAATACTCTTCGGTTGGCTTTCCGGGACGGATGCCGGGGACGAAGCCGCCGTTCTTGCGCAGCTGGTCGGCGGTCTCGTCGGGTTTAAATGTGAACGCCGTATAGAAGTACGTGAACGCGACCGTCAAAAGGAAGTAGAACGGAAGATAGACGATCTCATTCTGTGGCCCGAGCGTGTTCACGATCCATGTTGCGCCAGCGGCGACCCAATCAACCTCGGAGGCGGTGAAGTAGCCAGCGATCTGCGCTGGGAAGAGCAAGATGCTCATCGAGAAGATGATCGGGATCACGCCCGCCTGATTCACCTTGAGTGGCAGGAAGGTGCGTCCACCCTGATAGACACGATTGCCGCGGACGCGGCTTGCGTACTCCACTGGGATGCGGCGCTGGCCCTCAGTGATCAAGATGATCGCTGCGACCGCAGCGGCTCCCAAGCCAACGAATGCAACCAACACTGAAATGTCTGGCGATGCAAAGAACTCTTGGATCGCGCCTGGGACGCGGCCAATGATGCCCGCGAAGATGATGAAGCTGATGCCGTTACCAATGCCACGCTCGGTCACGAGCTCACCCACCCACATGAGGAGGAGTGAACCGGTGGTGAGGATGATGATCTGCACCAGGGTCTCTGGGCTGGCAAGGTCGAATGTCGTGGTCAGCACCTGCTGGCTATTCAGAAGCGCAAGGAAAGCGTAGCTCTGGAGCAGCGCCAGTGGGACCGTCAGGTAGCGGGTGTACTGATTGATCTTGTTTCGGCCGTACTCGCCCTCTCGGCTCAACTCAATGAGTCGTGGCACCACGCCGCTCATGAGCTGCATGATGATCGAGGCGTTGATGTACGGGTTCAAACCGAGGCCTACCACGCTGAATCGCGCCAAGCCACCGCCTGAGAAGAGGTCGAGGAGGCCGAAGAGTGCGTTGTCTTCAAAGAAGTTGGCGAGTGCCGCAGGGTCCGCACCAGGGACTGGCACGTGGCTGAGCAGTCGGAAGATGATGAGCATGGCGCCCACGAAGAGCACCTTGCGTCGGATCTCTGGTGAGCGCACCGCGTTGAGCAGGGTCTCAATCATTGATCGGCTCCTCTCTCGCTCTCTCTACCGCGTCGTCTGCTGTGATCAGGCTTCGGGCGAGGTCTCACTCGCTTCACCCTTTGGCGCAGTTCGTGACGTGGACTTCGCGCCCTTTGGGGTCACCCCAACCGGTGCCGCGCTCTCGGCGGTTGCCAACTGCAGCACCTGGGTGCTGCCGCCAGCCGCCTTGATCTTGGTGAGCGCGCTCTCCGTGAATGAATCAGCAAGGACAAAGAGCTTCGCGGTCAGGTTGCCGCCACCGAGCACCTTGAGCGGCTTGCCGCGGCTCTTCATGAGGCCGGCTGCTTCAAGAATATCGACGTTGATGGTGAGTGGCGACTCGCCCTTCAGGCGCCCAGCATCAATCCAGTTCTGGATGCGGCCAACGTTGACCACCGCCGACTCCACGCGGAGCACGTTGCGGAAGCCACGAAGCTTTGGGATGCGGATATGAATCGGCGTCTGTCCACCTTCGAACCAAGCTGGGATGCTGCCGCCGCTGCGCGATGTCTGACCCTTCGTGCCGTAGCCCGCGGTCTTTCCGCGACCCGCAGCAATACCGCGGCCCACGCGAATGCGCTTCCGCTTCGAACCAACAGCTGGCTTTAGATCGTGGAGTTTCACTTCTTCACCTTCGCCTTTGCCTTTGCCTTCTTGGCGTGCTTCGCATGCTTCACCTTCTTGGCGGCAACAACCTTTGCCCCCGCTTCGGCCTCGGCGCCCGTAAGCTCCACGGCCTCTACGAGGAAGCGTACCTGACGGATCGCTCCGCGCACGGCGTCGTTATCCGGAAGGATGTTGCTGTGGCCGATACGGTCGAGACCGAGCGCGCGGATGGTGCCGCGATTGCGCGCGACGTGACCGAGCTCACTGCGGACCTGGGTGACCTTCAGCAGCTTCTCAGCCATTGTGCACCTCCTTGGTCTCCTGCTGCCCACCGACTCGGATGCGCACGCGCTTCCCGCGTGCCGCTGAGATCTGCGCCGCGGTGCGGAGCTGGCTCAGCGCTTCAATGGCGGCGCGTGTGGCATTCACTGGGTTCGAGGATCCGTAGACCTTCGAAAGGATGTCGTGAATCCCTGCTGCGGTGATGACCGCGCGGATTGCGCCACCGGCGATGACGCCCGTACCCTGCGATGCAGGCTTCAACATGACGCGGCTCGCGGTGTGCTCAGCGTGCACTTCGTGCGGAATGGTGGTGCCAAGGAAGGGAACCTTGATCAGATGCTTCTTCGCATCTTCGGTCCCCTTGCGGATTGACTCTGGAACCTCGCCAGCCTTGCCCACGCCAACACCCACGTGCCCCTGGCCGTCGCCAACGACGACGAGCGCGGAGAAGGTGAAGCGTCGGCCGCCCTTGACGACCTTTGCGACGCGGTTGATCTGAACGACCTTCTCGGTGAGGGTCAGCTTCGACGGATCGATTCGGCTCATCTCGGCGCCCTCCTAAAACTCAAGCCCGGCAGCCCGGGCAGCGTCTGCAAGCGCCTTTAGGCGCCCGTGATAGCGGAATCCGGCGCGGTCAAAGACCACCTGCGCAACGCCAGCAGCCTTGGCGCGCTCGCCAATCAGCGTGCCGACGGCGGCGGCCTCTTGCACCTTCGTCATCTTTGCGTCGCCCTTGGCGGCAGCATCAAGCGTAGAGGCGGCGGCAAGCGTCGCACCGCGCTCGTCATCAATGACCTGCGCGTAGATGTGATTCAAGCTGCGGAAGATTGCCAGGCGCGGACGCGTGGCGTCGCCAGACACCGCCATACGGATGGAGGTGTGACGGCGCTTGCGCGCAGCGACTCGAGTAGACGCGCGGCTCACTTGGCACCAACCTTTCCAGCCTTACCGGCCTTGCGGCGGATGACTTCGTTGGCATACTTCACGCCCTTCCCCTTATACGGTTCAGGCTTTCGCAGCGATCGGATCTCAGCCGCGATCTGTCCAACAAGCTCCTTGTCATGGCCCAAGACGGAAACCTTGGTTTGCCCATCAACTTCAAAGCTGATTCCGGCTGGTGGATTGATCTCGATCGGATGGCTGTAGCCGAGGGCAAGCGTCAACTTATTGCCGCTCTTTGCGGCACGATAACCAACACCGTTGATCTCTAGCTCCTTGCGGTAGCCGGCTGAGACGCCCTCCACCATATTGGCGACAAGGGTTCGGCAGAGGCCGTGCAGCGAGCGATTGGTTTTGGAGTCGCTCGGTCGGCTGAGCTGCAGCACGTCACCCTCAGCCACAATGGCGATCTCTCCTGGGAGGTCACGCGAAAGGGTCCCCTTCGGGCCCGTGACCGTGACCGTACGACCGTCAATGGTCACCTTGACCCCAGACGGGACGGTAATCGGCTTTCGTCCAATGCGTGACATCAGTTCGCTCCTCTCACCACACGTAGGCGAGGATCTCGCCACCGAGCTCGGCCTTATGGGCCTGCGCTCCGGTCATGATCCCCTTCGATGTGCTCAGGATTACAATCCCGAGTCCGCCGAGCACGCGTGGAATCTCAGTCTTCCCAGCATAGACGCGCAGGCCAGGCTTGCTGATGCGCTTCAGGCCAGAGACAACCGGGACCTTCCCGTCTACGTACTTCAGCGTGATCTTCAAGAAGTTCTCAGGGACGGTGCGTGTCTCTTCGAAGCTCGCCACAAACCCTTCGCGAACGAGGATCTGTGCCATCTCTGTCTTCAGCTTGGAGGCAGGGACGAGCACCTCGGCGTGACGCGCACGCGAGGCGTTGCGAATCCTCGTCAACATATCGGCAATTGGATCGGTCACATTCATATGCTCACCAACTCGACTTCGTTACGCCTGGAATCTCTCCGACCAGGGCACGCTCACGGAAACAAATTCGGCAGAGGCCGAACCGTCGGATAAAGGCACGTGGTCGGCCGCAAAGCGAGCAGCGGCTGTACGCGCGCGTAGAGAACTTCGCTGGAGCTTGCGACTTCAGAACCATGGACTTCTTTGCCATATCAGCCTCCCTCAGTTCGCTAACGGCATGCCGAGCAGGGCCAGGAGTCGCTTTGACTCCTCGTCGCTCTTCGCCGTTGTGACAATCGTGACCTCGAGTCCTCGAAGTCGATCGATCTTGTCAAAGTCAATCTCTGGGAAGGAGAGCTGCTCCTTGAGGCCCAGGGTGTAGTTACCGCGGCCGTCAAAGGCCTTCCCGGAGACGCCACGGAAGTCTCGGATGCGCGGGAGGGCGACACGCGTGAGTCGCTCAAAGAAGTCCCACATGCGCTCACCGCGCAGCGTGACCTTGGCGCCAACTGGATTCCCCTCGCGAACCTTGAACGTTGCGATCGACTTCTTCGCCTTCGTCACGATCGCGCGCTGACCGGTGATCAGGGCGAGGTCGCCGACGGCGGCGTCAACCGCCTTGGAGTTCGTGAGTGCCTCACCGAGTCCGATGTTCACGACGATCTTCTCGAGGCGTGGGACCTGCATGGCGTTCTGGTAGCCAAACTCGGTCTTCAGCGCTGGGATCGCCTCGGCCACGTAACGCTGCTTCATGGTGCCGCTCACTTGGAGACCTCCTTGTGGGCGATCGTGGTGGCACAGCGGCTGCACTGGCGCGACTTCTTTCCGTCCGCAGCAACCGCCATCTTGATGCGCACTGGTCGGTCGCACTTTGTGCAGACGAGGGCAACCTTCGCCAGATCAAGTGGGCTGGCGATCTCCAGGATGCCGCCCTTATCGACCGTCGGCGTCTGTGAGCCGGAGCTCATCTTCTGGCGCGGCTTCTGGTGCTTCTTGGAGATGTTGACGCCGGTGACCACGACGCGGCCAGGGTTGACGAGGCGCTCAACGGTGCCACGCTTCCCCGCGTCCTTACCGCTCAGGATCGCCACGGTGTCCCCGACTCGGATCACGGTGCTGGTCTGGTATTCCGAACGCATCAGAGCACCTCCGGCGCGAGCGAGATGATCTTCATGTAGTCGCGGTCGCGAAGCTCTCGTGCCACTGGCCCAAAGATGCGAGTGCCGCGCGGGTTTCCGTCAGCGGCAATGAGGACGGCGGCATTCTCGTCAAAGCGAATGAAGCTGCCGTCGGGGCGCGCGATCTCCTTGACCGTGCGCACGACCACCGCCTTCACCACATCGCCCTTCTTGACGCCTGCGTTCGTGGTCGCCTGCTTCACGGCGGCAACGATCACGTCACCCACCCCAGCCACGGTTGAACGCGAGCGACCGAGGATGCGGAAGCACTCGATCTCCTTGGCCCCTGAGTTGTCGGCCACGCGCAGGCGGGTCCCTGTCTGAATCACAGTGCACCCCCTTCGGCTCGCTCAAGGACTTCAATCAAGCGCCAGCGCTTTCGGGCGGAGAGTGGTCGTGACTCTTCAATGGTCACGAGGTCGCCGACCTTTGCGCTGTTCTCTTCGTCATGGGCCATGAACTTGGCGGTGCGACGAATGACGCGCTTGTAGACCGGGTGCTGCTGGAGGCGCTCAACACGAATCACGATCGTCTTGTCGCCCGCATCGCTGAGCACCCTGCCCGTCTGCGTCTTTCGCTGGCCCGTTTGCTTCGCCGTCATCTTGCCCCCTACGCCTTCTGGCTCGCCTGGCGCTCGGCCAGGACCATCAGCAGTCGCGCAATGCTCTTGCGTGACTTGGTCACAACACTGGTGTCCTTCAGCTGGCGTGTGGAGAGCTCAAAGCGCGCCTGCCAGAGGTCACGCTTCGCGTCAGTAATCGCCTGGACGAGTTCAGCGTCGCTCATGGAGCGGGCCTTCACGATATCGATCACGCCTCATCCTCCTTCGCTGGCTTCACCGGCTTCACGAGTTCTGGCTCCTTTGGCGCAGCGTCAGCTGCAACTGGTGTCTCCTCAAGCGAAACGCCAGAGGCGACCTTCGCGAGGAACTTCTTGCCGAAGACAACCTCGCCGAGGCCAGCGGCGCGCTCCAGGGTGACCGTGTTGACTGGGAGCTTCATGGAGGCGAGGCGGAAGGCTTCAACAGCATCCTTCTTCTCGATTCCCGCAACCTCAAAGAGGACGCGGCCGGGCTTCACCACCGCGACCCACTGGTCTGGTGCGCCCTTACCCGAACCCATGCGGGTTTCGGCTGGCTTCTTGGTGATTGGCTTGTCTGGGAAGATTCGAATCCAGACCTTGCCACCACGCTTGAGCGAGTGGGTCATGGCGCGACGTGCCGCTTCGATCTGGCGTGCTGTCACCCAGGCGCACTCAGTGGTGGCGAGACCGAACTCACCAAAGGCCACGGTGCGACCCGACTTAGCAGGGCCGGACATTCGTCCGCGCTGCACCTTGCGCCACTTCACTCGCTTCGGCATCAACATGGTTACGCCCCCGTTCCCGTGTTCTCGCTGATCGGCTTCGGCTTCAAGACATCCGCAGGCGCATCGCCGCGATAGATCCAGACCTTGACGCCGATCTGGCCGAACGTGGTCGGCGCGTGATAGACGGCGAAGTCAATGTCGGCGCGCAGCGTCTGAAGTGGGAGTCGCCCATCGCGGTCCCACTCTTCGCGGCTCATCTCAGCACCGCCGAGGCGTCCTGAGACCATCACCTTGACGCCCTTGGCCCCCGCCTTCATCGTGCGCTGGATCCCCTGCTTCAACGCCTTGCGGAAGGCAATGCGGCGAGTCAGCTGGCCACCGATTGCGGCGGCGACGAGGAACGCGTCGAGGTCAGGCTGGCGGATCTCCTTGATCTCAAGCTTCACCTTCCCTGCGCTGATCTCGCCGATCGCTGCGCGCAGGACCTCAACGTTCTGGCCGCCCTTACCAATGACCACGCCCGGCTTCGCCGAGTGCACGGTCACGGTGACGTAGTTGAGACCGCGCTCAATCTCCACCTTGGAGATGCTTGCAGCGGCGAGCTTCTCATCAATGAGCTTGCGGATGCGCAGATCTTCCTGCAGCAACTTCGTGTAGTCCTTATCCGCGTACCACTGCGCGCTCCACGTCTTCGTGACGCCGAGCCGAAAGCCAATCGGATGAACCTTCTGTCCCATATCAGGCCTCCTTCGGGCTTACGGTGACGGTGATGTGTGTCATCGGCTTATTGATGGAGAAGGCGCGACCCTGTGCGCGTGGTCGGAAGCGCTTCAGCGTTGGCCCCTCGTCGGCACTCGCATCGACCACCCAGAGGCGCTCGGCCGGAATGCCATGGTTCGCCTCGGCGTTCGCCGTGGCGCTCTTAAGGACAGAGGCAACATCGCGTGCTGACGAGTGCGGCAGGAAGCGGAGGATCGAGGCGGCATCAGCCACCTGCTTCCCCTTGATCGCGCGCACCACGAGCTGCGCACGTCGGGTTGAGCCGCGCACGTACTTTGCCGTTGCCTTCACGCGGATGGTCATGAGGCGCCTCCACCTGAACCGCCCGCAACAGCGGTGGTTCGGTCAACGCGCGAGTGCCCCTTGAAGAGGCGCGTTGGAGAGAACTCGCCGAGGCGGTGCCCGACCATGTTCTCCGTGACGAAGACAGGCACATGCTTCCGTCCGTTGTAGACGGCAATGGTGTGCCCAATGAAGTCTGGGTAGATGACCGATGCGCGCGACCAGGTCTTCACGACGCGCTTCTCATTCGACGCGTTCATTGCCTGGATGCGACCAAGGAGCCGCTTCTCGACGAAGGGGGCCTTCTTGCTTGAACGAGACATGCCTCCTCCTTCCTACTTCGCGTGTCGCGAGCGGACAATCAGCCGCTGCGTCAACTTGTTGCGACGGGTTCGTAGTCCCATCGCGCTCTTCCCCCACGGGGTCTTCGGTGGCATTCCGGTTGGTGCCTTACCTTCGCCACCACCATGAGGGTGATCGACAGGGTTCATGGCAGAACCACGAACCTCTGGGCGCTTCCCCATGTGGCGCGCGCGTCCGGCTTTGCCGATCTTCAGGTTCTCGTGATCAATGTTGGATACCTGTCCAACGGTGGCCATGCAGGCCAGCGGAACAAGTCGCATCTCGGTGGAAGGCATGCGCACGGTGGCGAACTTGCCCTCCTTCGCAACCAGCTGTGCGGCGGCGCCAGCGGAACGAACCATCTGGCCACCCTTCCCTGGCACGAGCT
The DNA here is from genome assembly GCA_040397155.1 of Candidatus Limnocylindrus sp. Lineage (GTDB taxonomy): Bacteria > Chloroflexota > Limnocylindria > Limnocylindrales > Limnocylindraceae > Limnocylindrus. The sequence goes on along the minus strand of JBBAWP010000007.1, from coordinate 2,309 downwards.
CAATGTTGTGAATCGTGGTGCCGAGCGGCATGCGCGCGAGCGGCAGGCAGTTGCCGAGCTTCGCTTCGGCGTTCGGTCCGGACTCAATCATGTCGCCAACCGTGAGTCCGTTCGGGAGGAGCATGTAGCGCTTCTCTCCATCCACGTAGTTGAGAAGTCCGATGCGTGCGGAGCGGTGGGGGTCGTACTCCACCGTTGCCACGCGCGCTGGGATACCAAACTTGTTGCGGCGG
>JBBAWP010000007.1:0-2066 GCA_040397155.1 Candidatus Limnocylindrus sp. | reverse complement strand
CACGGTGACGCACAGTGATCTTCCCCTGGTTGTTGCGACCGGAACCGCGCACCATCTTCTCGGTGAGCGGCTTGTACGGGGAGTCAGTCGTGATCTCCTCGAACGTTGGCATGGTCATCCCGCGGACGCCGGCGCTGGTTGGCTTGAGTCGTCGAAGTGCCATGACTAGACCCCCTCGAAGAACTGAATCTTCTCGCCTGGGGCGAGGGTGACGACGGCCTTGCGCCATGGAGTTGTCTTCCCTGGGAAGGTGCTGCGTGCAAGGGTGCCACGTGTGGACTTCGCCTTGGTTGTCAGCACGTTGACTTCCGCAACCTTGACGGTGAAGAGGGTGGCGATCGCTGCAGCAATCTCAATCTTGGAGGCGTCCGCGTGCACCGCGAAGGTGTACTTCCCAACCTGCGACTGCAGGATGGACTTCTCGGAGATCACGGGGCGAAGCACGGTCTCGTGCGCGCTGCGGCTCATCCGTACACCTCCTGGATCGTTGCGAGGGCTGCCTTCTCCACGATGATCGTGTCGGCATTCATCAAGTCCACAAGGTTGAGTGAATCGGCGCGAAGGACCGCAAGGAGTGGAATGTTCGCTGCAGACTTCACGAGCGCGCTGTCAACGGTCGGCGCGACCACGAGGACGCGCTTCCCTGCGCTGAGCGCGAGGCACATCTTCGAGATGACCTGCGTCTTTGGCGTCTGCATGCCGAACTCATCGACCACCTTGAGCGTATCGACCTTCGCGGAGAGGGCGCCAAGGAGTGCGGCGCGGCGCATGCGCTTCGGCATTGGCGTTTCGTGAGAGCGAACCTGCGGCCCGAAGACCACACCGCCGCCCTTCCACTGCGGAGATCGCGTGGAACCCTGTCGTGCACGACCGGTCCCCTTCTGCTTCCATGGCTTTCGTCCACCACCTGCAACGTCATCACGCTTCTTTGTGGCGTGCGTGCCCGTGCGTCGGCCAGCGAGCTGTGAGACGGCTGCCTGATGCATCAGCGCCTGGTTCACAGGGCTCGAGAAGACGGCGGGCAGCTCAACGCTCCCCACCTTCGCTCCGGCCTTTGAGAAGACGTCAACGCTCGGCATTAGATCTGCACCGACTTGCTCATTGCAACGAGCGCATTCTTGGCGCCTGGGATGGAGCCCCGCACGAGAATGAGGTTGCGCGCGCCATCGCAGCGCACGATCTTCATCTTCTGCACGGTGACGCGATCAACGCCCATGTGTCCCGCCATGCGTGTCCCCTTGTAGACGCGACCTGGCGTGGTGCCTGCACCAATGGAGCCTGGCTCGCGGTGATGGTCGGCGCCGTGCGTCTCTGGTCCGCTGGCGAAGCTGTGGCGCTTGATCGTTCCGGCGAAGCCCTTCCCCTTGGAGATGCCCGTGACGTCCACCAGATCGCCTTCGGCGAAAAGGGTGACATCAAGGGTCTGACCGAGCGTCATGCCGTCAACGGAGTCAACGCGGAATTCGCGTGTCACGGAGCAGGCTGGGAGTTCGCCCTTGAACTGTCCGAGGTCTGGCTTGTTCAGGCGACGCTTCCCCGCCTCAATCCCCACCTGCACGGCGGTATAACCGTCGCGATCAGGGGTGCGCAGCTTCGTCACCGTGTTCGGCTCGATGGCGACGACGGTTACCGGCACTGATGTGCCGTCCGCTGCGAAGATCTGAGTCATCCCAACCTTTCGGCCGAGCAGTCCAAGCGTCACTTCACTCACCTACATCTTGATTTCAATGTCGACGCCTGCAGCCAGAGTCAGCCGCATGAGCGCATCCACGGTCTTTGGAGTTGGATCGATGATGTCCACCAAGCGCTTGTGGGTCCGAATCTCGAACTGCTCTCGGCTGTCCTTATCAATGAACGGCGAGCGCAGCACGGTGAACTTCTCAATGCGCGTTGGCAGCGGCACCGGACCGATCACATCGGCACCCGTGCGCTGAGCCGTCTCAACGATCGTCTGGGCAGACTGATCGATGAGGCGGTGGTCATACGCCTTGAGCCGAATGCGGATCCGCTGCTTGGCCATCGGTTACTCGGTGATCTTCGTGATGGAGCCGGCACCAACGGTGCGG
>JBBAWP010000006.1:0-41743 GCA_040397155.1 Candidatus Limnocylindrus sp. | reverse complement strand
TGAAGGCGCTCCGCCTCGCCGCGATTGATCAGGTACAGGCGAGCCCGCGTGCTCGCGCAAGCGAGGCACTGGTCGCCGCGATTTATGACGAAGGGGCGGCGTACTCACGACCGGCTGGCGGCACACGAGAGAGCGTCTCCGCCATTGATCGGACGGCGCTGCTCGCGTGGCATCAGCATCTCCTTAAGGCCGGTCGGCCAACCATCGTGATCGCTGGAGAACTTGATCCCGCCGCAGCAATCCGCGCCGTACAGGAGAGTCCACTTGCAGCGTTGACGTGCGGCAGCGGCAAGGCGCATCCGCCCGCGGATACGTCGTCATCAATCAGCAGTGAGCGCAGTAGGGCGCCGCACCTGCTGCTCCTTGATCGACCCGGCTCCGTTCAGTCGGAGCTGCGCATCGGTCGACTCGGCCGATCCCGCCTCGATCCGCTCTTCCACGCGGCACTCGTCCACTCTGAGATTCTCGGTGGTCTCTTTGGGTCGCGACTTAATCGCGTGCTTCGTGAGGAGAAGGGGTACACCTATGGAGCCGCCGCAGGTTTTGAGTTCCGACGCGGTCGCGGGCCATTCACCGCACGCACCGCGGTGGAGAGTTCGGTGACCGCCGCGGCGCTCGTAGAGGCGCGCACGCAGCTCGGGTCACTCGCCACAGATCCAGCGACGGAAGAAGAGCTCACCGCCGCACGACAGTATCTTCGCGGGACGTTCCCACTTCGATTCGGCACCGCCTCCGCTGTTGCTGGCGCTGTCACCGCCCTTGTGGCGAACGACCTTGCCGCCGATGAGTTGGATCAGTTCCAGTCCTCTGTTGAGTCAGTCCCAGCCGTTGCCGTGGCGCAGGTGGCAGAGGAGCTGTCAGCGGAGCGCGAGCGCATCGTGGTCGTTGGCGACGCCGCCTCCATTGAAGCACCGCTGCGCGATGCAGGATTTGCGGTCGAGGTGCGCAGTGAGCCGGTGAAGGGGGAGTCATAGATGATCGCCATCATCGGCAGTCCTGCCGCAGAGTTGGCCGCTGACGGATCACACCAGGCGGGTGGCCTCGGCGTGCGCGTTGCCCGCGCGCTCGTCCGTGGCGGCGAGCGGGTAGAGATGATTGGTCGAATTGGTGCGGATCGGATTGGGGAGGAGCTCACCCTGTCGCTTGCCCGCGATGGCATTGGTCACGTTGCTCTGATGCGTGACGCCGCGCTTGCTACTCCCGTTGGCGCTGCAGCGCGCGGGATTGAACTTGATCGCGGGGACGCACAACTTGGCCTCCGCTATCTCACGAGCTTCTCTGCGGTCCTCTTGATTGATCCCGCGAACGTCACGCTCGTTCAGGGCGTGACAGAGGAGTCGGCCTACGGTGGCGCGCACCTGATCGTTGTCGGCGACGCCGATCTGGAGAACGGAGTGGTGGCACCAGCCGCGAGCGGCGCGCCCGGTACTCCCACGTCACTGCGTGAGGTTGCACCGCCACTCTTCGTGGCGCGCCCTAGCGCTGAGAGTGCGGAATTTGACGCATACCTTGCTGGACTTCTCGCATCGGATGAGGGTGGGTCGGCGAAGGCCTAGCCGATCGCATACGCTCAGCGGGTGGACATCAACGAACTCCTGCGCACAAGTGGACCGATCAGCCACGACGATGCCGGTCGCCTGATTGATGCGGGCGCCGATGCGCTCGACGCTGGTGACGCTGAGGCTGCGCTCGAGTGCTTCTGGCGTGCCGCTGGGAGCGGCGATCTCAACCTTGCCGGGCGCGCATCCATTGGGGCTGCAGAGGCGCTGGTACGACTCGGCCGCGATGATGAGGCTCGCGATCTCCTGCAGGGGGCCAGCCAGAGCGGAGAGCAGGAGGTGCGCTTTGTGGCGCGGCGACGCCTCGCCGTACTTCACGTCACGGCTGGTCGACTGCAAGATGCCCTTGCCGAGTACCAGCGCGCGGAACGTGACGCGCCGAACGATCGCGCGCGCGCCGAAGTGGCTTCACGAATCGGCTGGTTGATTAAGGAGACGGGTGGGAGCGGCGTGCGGGCACGGCTCGCGTTCGCCCGCTCCCGCGGCGGTGTGGGGGATCGCGTGACTCCGCTGCTGATGGTCGGGTTCACGGGAGTAGTCTCCGCTGCCGCTCTTGCGCTGCCGCGCCTTCTTGAGCCGCTTGCGCTGATCAAGGTAGACAACGCGAACGGTGACTTCTTGAGCACAGAGCCGTGGCGCCTTCTGACGGTTGCGCTTGTGCACGGTAGTCCTCTCCATCTCCTCTTTAATCTCTTCGCCATGGATCTCGGCGCGCGTCTGGTGCAGCGCCTCTACGGCACGCAGCGCCTCCTTCTCTGGTATCTGCTCGGCGTCGTTGGCGCATCGCTCGCGAGTGCAATCTGGACGCCGTTCGTACCATCGGTCGGAGCATCAGGGGGCGTGTTTGCCCTCTTCGGTGTCGCCCTTGGCGCGGAGTGGGCACACCGGCCACTCGTGGAGCGCGGCGTGCGCGCCGCTCTCGCACAGATTGGCGGACTCATCGCGATCAATCTCGTCTTCGGCCTTGGGCTGAATGTTGCGGGCGGCGGGATCGACAACGCCGCACATCTCGGTGGTTTGGCACTCGGACTCCTGCTCGGTGTACTGGTGCCACCAACTCGTGCGGAGTCGATGCGCAGCCGTTGGGCGGGAGTGATCAGTCGCGGCGCTGGCCGCGAACAGCTCTACACCCTGATCGTGGCGTTCGCTCTTCTGGTGATCTTCATGAACTGGTACTCGCTTGCGCTGCTGCGCACCACACTCCCGTTCTAGCCGTGTTTGTAACCCTCCTTTCGCCCGCAGACTTTTCACCCACACAGGAGGGTCGCATTGCAGCGGTCGCTGCGCTCGGTGGCCCATTCTTCACGACGAGCCTTGAGGAGCTTGCAGCGGCACGGGCCGCTGGGCTCCAGGGGGCACTCGTCATTGAAGACTCTGGCTCGCCTGAAATGCTCGCGGCCGTGACCGCGGCGTTGCAGACGGAGGCAGAGATCATTGCGATCCGTACAAGCGCGCTAGCTCAGTCGGAGGCTGATCGAGCACCACAGATCGCGCGTCTTGCTGCGGCGCTCGCAGCGGGCGAGGGGAGGCATCGCATGCTGATCTGCGTTGATGCGCCGCTCGCACCGATCAGCGGCGCGGAGTGGGGGGCGCTGCCAGCGGAGAGTTTGCTGATTGACCCGATCGCGGATCCAGATGCATGGCGTGCTGCGGCGAACCTCCCTGGCGATCGTGGCCTGATCCTTGCACTTGTTGGATCAGCCGGAGATCCAATTGAGGCGCGTGAAGTGCTTCTCTGGGGCCTCCAGTACGCCGCATCGCTTGGCGGCCGCGGTGGCGCGCGCGTGGGCTTCACCGAACGTCCAGCGCAGGTCAGAGGAGGGGGAGAACGCGCGGTGCACCCAGACCTCGCAGCGGCTACCCATCGCGCGCTTGCGGATCTTCTGCGCCTCACCGCGGCAGATGCGGAGACCCTGAAGCGCGATCTTGATCCACGTTCAATCAGCCCCGCAGCCACACATCTCACAGCACGAAAGCGAGAGTGACGCATGAGCGCTGAACTTCTCGTCCTCCCGATCGGGCCACTCCGCACGAATGTTGCGCTGATCGGCGATCCCGCTCGACGTGAAGCGATCGTGATTGATCCCGCCATTCCATCACTTGCTGAGCTCGTTGCAGCGCTTGCTGAACGCGAGTGGAAACTTGTCTTGGCGCTGGCCACCCATGGCCACTGGGATCACATGGGGGAGCTCGCCGCACTTGCAGGGCATGTGCGCGCGCATGAGTCACGCGAACTCGCCATCGGATCGCATCCACTCGATCGCCACCGGCTAGAAGCCCCTCGACCGATGGCCGCACCATTTCCAATTCCTGCCGTGATCCCAACCCGCGATCTCTCCGAGGGGGATCGCATTCGTGCTGGCGCAATCAACCTCCTCGTGATGCATACGCCTGGACACACCGAAGGTTCCATTTCTCTGCACGACGAGGGGGCGGGGATTCTCTACAGCGGCGACACGCTCTTCCAAGGTGCGTGGGGGCGAACCGATCTCCCTGGCGGCGATGACGCAGCGATGATCGCCTCGCTCGGCAGACTCGCAACGCTCCGCGCCGAAACGCGCGTGATCCCTGGTCACGGTGCCGCGACCACGATCGGCGACGAGCTCCCCTGGATCAGTGACGTTGTAGCGAGTGGACGACTGCAGGTCACACGCCCGTGAGTGAAGAGGCGGCGGCCCTCCGCACCCTTGTAGCTGAGGGGATCGCGGATGCGGAGTTTCTCGCGCATGCGTCACTCCTCGTTGATGCGGGAGTTCCGATCCTGATCTCCGGTCCATCTGACACGCTGACCACGCGGGTCGCCGATGCATTCGCACTCGCATCACCAGTCCCTGGTGCCGCGCAGAGTGGACGCGACATTGAGATTGAGAGCGGACACCACTTTGAGTGGCTTGCCGATCCAACAGGGATCGGCTGCATGGATCCGCTGGCTGGGAGTGCGCCGCGGAGCCCGCGCAGCAGTCGTCTGCGCATCCGAGGGCTCCTCGCTGGTCTTGACCCCCTGACGGCGCGCACCGCGCTGCGCGCACTCGGTCGTGGCTTCCCCGCAATCAGTGAGGCGAGCGCCGTTGATCTCGCCTCGTTACTGGATCGGCTGCGCAGCGATCCACACCGCCTCCCAGAGGGGGATCTGCGTGGGCTCGGCCTGGTCGTGATCCTTGACGAGTCGCGACTTGTCGCCGCGCACCTCCTCCATAAAGGTGAGGCAACCGAACGTCGCGCACCAACGCTACTTGCGGTCTGGGATGCGCGTGCCCGCGCATGGGATGACTTCGCCTGGGCGGCGGCGCCTGAAGCGGCGCAGCGATGCGGTTTCACCCAGCCCGAATACGAGTCGCGACGTCAGGAGCGCCTCGCGATCTTGCTTCAGGGCGAGCGTCAGTAGAGGCTCGGCTATCCTGCAGCCATGACGACGATCGCCTCTTCACCACACGAACTTCTCGCGGCGCTGCGACCCTCGCTCAGCCTTGCACCCGACAGCACGCTGACGATCATCGACGCCACATCGATGCGCAGGGAGGGGGCGGCGATCATCGCCTGGAGTGCTGCGTTCTCCGCAGATGAGGCAACGGTGAAGAGTGCGCAGTGGCTTGCCCGCAGCGCCGCCGCTGCCAGCGGTATCTATAGCGCCAGTGCGGCGCCGCTCTACGCGGCACGGGCGGCTGGAGCATACGAAGGACTCAGCGTTCCAGCGATCAACCTTCGGGCGCAGGTGTTTGACATGGCGCGCACGGCGCTGGAGTGCGCGTCAAGCATGGGCGGGGCGGCGCTGATCTTTGAGCTTGCCCGCTCTGAGCAGACCTACACCTTTCAGCGACCCGTTGACTACGCCACAAGCATCTACGCCGCCGCAATCGCCGCCGGATGGCACGGCCCACTCTTCATCCAAGGTGACCACTATCAATTCGTTGCAAAGAAGTATGCCGCTGATCCCGACGCGGTGGCGGCGGAGATTGCACGCGCCTGTCGCCTAGCGGTGGATGCGGGGTATCGAAACATTGATATCGATGCATCTACGCTCGTGGACCTCTCTCACCCAACCGTTGCTGCACAGCAGCGTGTGAACGTGGAGCGCAGCGCAGAGGCGGCGGCGTTGATTCGATCAATTGAGCCATCTGGGGTACAGATCAGCATTGGTGGAGAGATCGGTGAGGTTGGGACGAACAACTCCACCGAGGAAGAGTTGACCGCATATCTGGACGGCTTTGATGTGGAACTTGCGCGACTGCACCCTGGCGCACGAGGGCTGAGCAAGGTATCCGTTCAGACGGGAACGAGCCACGGTGGAATCCCGCTCCCTGGCGGTGGCGTTGCGGAGGTTGCGTTGGACTTTGGCGTGCTTGAACGGCTCGGCGCGCTCGCGCGAGCGCGCGGCCTTGCTGGTGTCGTTCAGCATGGCGCTTCCACGCTCCCAGAGAGCCTCTTCCACCGATTCCCAGAAGTGGGTACCGCGGAGGTGCACCTTGCAACTGGTTTCCAGAACACGCTCTACGACCACCCCGCGTTCCCGAGCGAACTGCGCGCTGAGATCACCGCCTGGCTGAAGGCGAACGCTGCGGACGAAGCGAAGCCTGGGGATAGCGAGGAGCAGTTCATCTATCGCACGCGAAAGAAGGCGCTCGGACCCTTCAAGCGTCAACTCTGGGAAGTTGCCAGCAAGGCGGAGATCCTCGACACGCAGCGCGCTCGTTTCCACTCGCTCTTCACCCAGCTTGGTGTGACGGGAACACGCGAACTCGTAAGCACGTGGGCTCCTGAGCTTCCAGATCCGCTCCCGCCGGCTCCAGCTGAGCTCGTCAGCGCGGTGCGCGGATAGCGCTTAAACGACGCGGCTAGCCTCTCGACACTCCCGCCGCATCAAGCGACTCCTCGAGGATCTTGAGCGCGAGCTCAACCTCTTCGGCGCTGGTAACGAGCGGCGGAATGATTCGGATCACCTGACCGTACGGGCCAGCCGATAGGAGGAGCAACTTTCTCTTGTTCGCTTCGGCAATGACGCGCTTGACGGCGTCAGGGTCTGGCGTTCGGCCGTCTCCCTCGCCCGGTTTCACAAATTCAAAGGCGAGCATCAGCCCGAGTCCGCGAACGTCACCGATCCCGCTCCGTCCGAGAGCGATCTTCTTCATGCCGGCGAGCATCTGCGCGCCGCGCGTCGCGGCATTCTCAACAAGGCGCTCGTCCTCAATGACGTCAAGTGTGGCGAGCGCTGCGGCACACGCGATCACGTTGCCACCGTACGTTCCGCCATGCGTCCCTGGCGCCCAGCTCTCAAGGAGTTCTTTGCGCGCGATGAGACCGGAGAGGGGGAGACCAGACGCGATCCCCTTGGCCATCACCAGGATGTCTGGCTCCACGTTCTGGTGCTGCACGGCGAACATCTTCCCAGTGCGACCGAATCCGGTCTGCACTTCGTCTGCAATCAACAGGATCCCGAGTTCGCGCGTGAGTTCGCGCAGGCGGGGGAGGAAGCCCGCGGGTGGAACGACGTAGCCCCCTTCGCCAAGCACCGGCTCCACGATGACGGCGGCGACATCTTCTGCGTTGACCAGCGTGTGCAGGGTGAGCTCCCACTCCTCTTCCCATCGGCAGCTGCAACCGGCGCATGCTCCGCCGCTCCCTGGCGCACCCGCGTCACGCGCGGCAACTGGTGCGCGATAGCAGTATGGGAATGCGGTCGGATAGACAGAGCCGGGGAGTGGCTCAAAGTGTCCGCGGTAGACGTTCTTCGCCGTGGTCATCGCCATCGTCTGCGCCGTGCGGCCGTGATATCCGCCGCGGAAGACAAGGATCACGCGTCGCTTAGTTGCGCGGCGCGCCAACTTGACCGCCGCCTCCACCGCTTCGCTCCCTGAGTTGGAGAGGAAGACGCCCCATGGTCCGCCTGGGAGGATCTTGCTCAGCCGTTCGTGCAGTCGGAGGCCTGGCTCGTGATAGACGATGTTCTGCTGGCCGTGAATCAACTTGGTCGCCTGCTCGGCAATCGCCGCCGCAACCTTCGGATGTGCGTGGCCAGTGTTCACCACGCCGATTCCCGAGGTGTAGTCGAGCCAACGCTCGCCAGCGCGGTCAATCAGCCACGCGCCTTCGCCGCGCTCGACATCTACGTTGGCCGCTCTGCCCCAGACGGTGGAGATGACCTCGTGTCCTGGGATCGGCTTCGCGTTGCTCATGGCTTTAGATTCGCACGGCGCCGCTGTAGGAGTGCCCCAATCGCAACCAGTGAAACGGTGGCCACAAAGAAGAGGGTGGCGAATGCGTTCACCTGCGGCGGGATCCCCTTCTGCACCTTCAGGTAGATGTAGACGGGGAAGGTCTGCACCTGCCCGGCGTTGAAGCGCGTGATCACGAAGTCATCCAGTGAGAGGCCGAAGGCCAAGACGGCGCTCGCGGCGATCCCCGGAAGAATCAACGGAAAGGTCACCTTCCAGAAGGTCTGCCATGGAGTTGCACCAAGGTCGGCCGCCGCCTCTTCGAGGCGCATGTCGAACCCGGAGAGGCGTGCCTTCATGGTCACCACCACATAGCTCACGTTGAACATTACGTGCGCAAGGATCAGCGTCAGTTCGCCGAGCGGAATCTGCAGGGTGACGAAGAGGGTGAGGAGCGAAGCGCCGAGCACGATCTCTGGCGTGGCGAGCGGAAGGAAGACGAAGAGGTCGATCGCCTTGCGGAAACGGAAGCGATACCGCACCAGGGCCATCGCCATGAGCGTGCCAATAGTGGTGGCGATAATCGTGGAGACGAGGGCGATTCGCAGCGAGGTCCCAACCGCCTTGACGAGCGTGGGATCACGGAAGAGCGTCAACCAGTTGTCAAAGGTGAATGAAGACCACGAATAATTTGATCGACCAACTGGATCGTTGAAGCTGAAGAGGGCGATGGTGATGATTGGGAGCATCAGATAGAGGAGCGCCAGGCTCGCGTAGATCACGAGGAAGCGAGAGGCGATCAGTCCGCCGAGTCGCTGCAGCATGCGCATCAGATCGCCTTTGAGGTCAGCTCTTCGGTGCCAAGGAGGCGCCCGTAGAGCGCCACGCCCGCGAGGATGAGCAGCATCAACATGAAACTGAGGGCCGCCGCCGTTGGATAGTCACGAACAACGAGGAACTGTCGCTGGATGACATTGCCGATCATGGTCGTCCCAGGGTTTCCCAGCAACTCTGCGTTGATGAAGTCACCGATCGCCGGAATGAAGGTGAGTAGCGATCCAGCGAAAATCCCGGGGATCGCAAGCGGCAGGGTGATGCGACGGAACGCGCCCCAGCTGCTCGCATAGAGATCCTGCGCCGCCTCAAGCAGACGTCGGTCGATCTTTTCGAGTGAGACATAGATCGGCAGGATCATGAAGGGGACGAAGTTGTAGGCGATCCCTGCGATTACGGAGAACGGGGTGTCAAGGAATCTTGCGGAAGGGTCAATAAGGCCAATTGATTTGAGCGGTCCAAGGATGATGGAGTCGTCGCCGAGGATCGTGCGCCAGCCAATGGTGCGTAGGAGGTATGAGGTGAAGAAGGGGGCAACGACGAGGAAGAGGAGGATGCTTCGGGCGCGCCCCGCCCTAAATGCAATGAAGTAGGCGAGCGGGAAGGCGATCGCAAAGCAAAGCAGCGTCGCCGCAAATCCGTACTGAATGGAGCGCACGTACTGCTCTTGATAGGTCCCGAGTGCGTTCGGGTAATTGACCCAGTTCGCAAGGCTGAAGCTGAACCCGCTCTCAAGGGTTCCGCTCCAAAAGCTGGAGGCGAACATCTGAATGTTTGGCGCAAGGTAGAACGACGCAAGCCAGGTGAGGCCTGGCGCCAAGAGGAGGAGCGGGACGAGCGCTGGGTGACGTCGAATCAGACCCATGCGCTCGTCCCTTCCCGCGTGCGAATTAGGCGCCGACGCCTTCGACGACCGCGCTGAACTGCTCGTCGAAGTAGGCCTGGTCTTCCGCGCTCACGTCACCCCAAACCTTGAGGCGCGACTTTGTCGCCTCGTCAGGGAAGATGAGCGGGTTTGTGGCGAGTGCCGGATCGATCTTGGTGATCTCTTCGGCCGCACCCTTCACTGGACAGATGTATTGCACATAGGCCTCTACAATCGCAGCGATCTCCGGCTGGTAGTAGAAGTCAATCCAGAGCTCGGCGGTGTACTTGTTCTTCGCACCCTTCGGGATCAGCATGTTGTCTGTTGCGTACATGCCGCCCTCATCAGGGACGATGAACTCAAGCTCGGCCTTCTCCAACTGGATGATTCCTACGTCGCCTGACCAGGCGATTGCCGCGTATGCGGCATCGTTGATCAGCAGTTCGGTATAGCCCTGGCCAGAGAGCTTGCGCACCTGCTCAGAACTGATCGCATCCTGGAGCGTCTTGATCGCAGCATCAAACGTGCCGCGAGTCGGCGCTGCCGGGTCAGCACCATTGCCAAGCATCACGAGGCCAACGGTGTCGCGAAGCTCGGTGAGCAGCACGATCTTCCCCTTCAGCTTCGGGTCCCAGAGGCCTGGGACCTTGGTGAAGCGCGTCGTCTTCTTGGTGTTCACGGCGAGGCCAGTCATCAGCGACTGCCACGGAGCCAGATAGTCGTTCCCTGGATCGGCGGCGCGCCCCTTGAATTCGTCGGCTAGATTCGCGACGAAGTTGGGCATGTTCGACTTATCAAACTTCTCCGCCCAGCCGAGGTCGACAATCTTCTTCGCCATCCATGTGGTCGGCGTGACGATGTCCCAGCCCGTATCCTGGCCCGCCTCGAGGGGGGCCTTGATCGTGCCGAAGAACTCGTCGTTGTCGAGGAACACTTCCTGGTAGTTGACGGTGGTGCCGTACTCCGCCTTGAAGCGGCGCAGGCTCTCTGACGTATCAGCAGTCGCTGTGTCTACGCCATCGTCAACGTCAATGTAATAGGTCCAATTGGCGAAGTTGATCTCTTCGCTTGGAACCTTCTCGCCGTCCGTTGATGCACTCGGTGCCGTTGAGCCTCCCGACGTGCCGCATGCGGCAAGGAAGGCGGCTGCGCCAGCGACGGCACCCGCCTTGAGGAGCGTTCTCCGATCAAGTTCCGTTCCGAACTTCTTCTCCGCGTCCATCCGTTACCCCCTTCTGCGCCTTAGGCGCCTGCGGCATCGCCAACGACGAAGCCATTCTCCGGTTTCCATGTGAGCGTGACACTCTCGCCTGGTCGCCACGTGTCGTTGCGTGTGGTGCGATCTCTGTTCTGCTCACTCACGAGCAGGCGTAGGCCGTTCTTCCCCTCGACGACGTATTGGGTGATCACGCCGAGATAGCTCGTGTCGACCACCGTCCCTTCGAGCGTGTTCCCCTTTGAATCCTGGCCCGGTTCAAGCAGGGTGAGCTTCTCTGGGCGCACACCGATCGCGCCGCTGCTACCAATGTCGCCAAGGCTCTTCGGTGCGCGCACCACGGCCCCTGATGGAAGCGTGACCGTCCAGTGATCACCATCGCTCCCGATCTTCCCTTCGAGAAGATTGCTCGCCCCTACGAAGCCGGCCACGAATCGTGTGGAGGGGCGCTCATAGAGTGTCTCTGGCCCCGCGAGCTGCTCATAGCGGCCTTTGTTCATGACGGCGATACGGTCAGACATCGTCATCGCCTCTTCTTGGTCATGCGTTACATAGATAAAGGTGATCCCGACCTCACGCTGGATGCGCTTCAGCTCAATGCCCATCTGCTTTCGCAGCTTGAGGTCGAGTGCGCCGAGCGGCTCATCAAGAAGAAGGACGGCTGGCTCATTCACGAGCGCGCGGGCGAGGGCGACGCGCTGCGCTTGACCGCCCGAAAGTTGCGCAGGGATTCGCTTCTCAAAGCCGACGAGCTGCACGAGTTCCATTGCCTCGCCAACACGGCGCTTGATCTCGTCCCCCTTAATCCCCGAGCGCCGCAGTCCGAACGCAACGTTCTCGTAGATCGTGAGGTGCGGGAAGAGTGCGTAGCTCTGGAAGACGGTGTTGACGTCCCGCTCATGCGCAGGGAGGAAAGTCACATCGACACCCTTGAGTTCGATGAGCCCACTGGTCGGCTGTTCGAAGCCGCCGATCATGCGCAGCGTCGTGGTCTTGCCACAACCGGATGGTCCGAGCAGGGTGAAGAACTCGCCGTCGCTCACGTCGAGCGTGATCGCGTCGACCGCGATCGCATCCCCGAACTTCTTGGTCACGTTGACCAGCCGGACGTCGACTTCTGCCACCCTCGGGTTCACCTCCACAGTGCGCTCCGCGCGTCGCTCCTCAACCTGAGGATGAGCGAAGCGTATGACCCAGGGGGGGTGGGGTCAAACGGCGTTGCGGGGTACGATGTCAGGGAAGAGGGCGGCGCCACTCCGAGCACGATCGGAGCCCGCCCGTAAGCACGAGGAGGGGCGATGACTGAGATCAGCGAGGCCCAGGTGATGAAGGCGTTGAGCGCCGTCCAGGAGCCGGAACTCGGCAAGGACATCGTCACGCTGGACATGGTGAAGGAGCTGGTGGTTGAGGGGTCGAACGCCAGCCTAATGATTGAACTCACCACACCGGCGTGCCCGCTGAAGGACGTGATCGAACGAGACATCCGTGGTGCCCTTGATGGGATCGGCGTACAGCTCACCGAACTTCGCTGGGGAGCCAAGGTGCGCCGCGCCGCTGCGCCAAGTCAGGAGAAGTTGCTGCCAAACATTCGCAATGTTGTCGCCGTGGCCTCAGGGAAGGGCGGGGTAGGGAAGAGCACCGTCTCTGTGAATCTCGCGGTCGCCCTTGCGCAGAGCGGCGCGCGCGTTGGACTTCTTGATGCAGACATCACGGGACCAAATCTCCCGCAGATGCTCGGCGCAACAGGGACGCCAAAGTCGAGTCCGGGCGGAAAGATTGAGCCGATCGAGCGACACGGCGTGAAACTGATCTCCATTCAATTCTTCGTCCCTGAAGGGCAGCCGATCGTCTGGCGAGGGCCGCTGATCGGTGGCGCGATCCAGCAGTTCCTTCGCGATGTGGAGTGGGGCGAGCTTGACTACCTTGTGGTTGATCTTCCCCCCGGAACATCTGATGCACAGCTCACGCTTGCGCAGGCGGTACCACTCGCGGGTGCGGTGCTCATCACCACCCCACAGGATGTTGCCCTCTCGGATGTGACAAAAGCGCTCGCAATGTTCCGTCGCATGAACGTACCAATCCTTGGAATCGTTGAGAACATGTCGGCATTCGCCTGCCCACACTGCGGCGAACTGACGGAGATCTTTGGACGTGGAGGCGCGGAGCGCTTGGCGAAGGACGAGCAGCTTGAGATGCTCGGACGAGTGCCACTTGAGATGGCGGTTCGCCAGGGTGGCGATGCCGGAATTCCCGTGGTGGCACAACGTGAGGCTGGCCCAGCGGCGGTCGCGCTGAAGTTGGTTGCAGGTGCGGTGGCGGCGCGCCTCTCCGTTCGCGCAGCAAGCGAAAGTGGCACCACGCTGACGATCGCCTAATGGCTGAGCCCGAGGCGAGCGAACAGAGCTTTAGCGAGTCGCTCGATCAACTGATCGCCGCGGTCCGCGCGCTCTTTGCTGGTCACTGGGCCCTGTTGCGCGCAGAGCTCGGCGCGATCGCACGAGATGTGCTGATCACACTGATCGGTGCTGCTGCGGTTGTATCGCTGATTGTCACCGCGCTGCTCGGACTACTCATTGCACTCTTCCTGGTGCTCGGCGAAGGACTCTTCGGCTCCCAACTCTGGGGGGCGGCACATATGACGCTGATCCTCCTCTCGCTTGCCGCAGCGATCGCCTCTTCGATCTTGCGGATCACCACCGGTCGCCGCGCGCGAGCGCTCTTGATCGCCGTCTTCGTTGGAGTCGGTTCGCTTCTCGTCACGCTACTCCCACTTGGTTGGGCCGCTGGCCCCGCCGCTGGGTGCGCGATCACGTTGGGGTTGGTCACCCTGTTGGCCGACCTACTCGTCGGACTCTCCACCTTCAACACGCAACGATTCACGGATCGATTTATGCCTTTGGCGAGCGAGGCGGAGTTGCGCGCCACAGCGAGCGCGTTGGAAGATCTTCGTGAAGAGGCGCTCAGCGGCGTTGCCGCAGAGATTGGCGAGGCGATTGGTAGCGCCGATGCGGCAGTCGGAACGCTGCGGCGCACGGTCAGCCGAGTTGCGGAGACACTGAACCGGGCCGCAGAGCGCATTCGACCGGATCGCGGGGGTGACGCGTGAGCGACGACCAGAAGTCAGAGCGAGTGGCGGCGCTCCTTGCAGCGCGCCCTCGTGTTGCGCACGAAGTAGCACAGGTGCAGCGTGCGCGAGAGGGTTCACTCAGCGGCGCGCGTGCGATTGCGCGACGGCTACGTCCGAGCGGCGGCCTCGGCAAGGAGCTGCGCGAACATCCGTTGCAGGTGCTCGGCATTGCGGCGGCACTCGCTGTGGTTGGGTTGCGCTGGATCACTGGCGGTCGCTCGCAAAAGCGGCGTGGTGATGCGTCGGGTGCGCCCTCAGAGGGGGCGGGCGTGGTGAGCGCCTTCGCCGCCGGACTTGCTGCGGCAGCGGCAGAGAAGGGTGGCCGTGCCGTCATTGACGCGCTTCTCGACGCACGGCCAGCGGATTCACGATCCGCGAGCTCTCGCACTCCGTTGGCGCGGGTGGACGAAACGGGCGGGGGAGCCCATGATGATCAGGGGCGAGTGGCGAAACGGTAGACGCGCCAGCCTTAGGAGCTGGTGTCGGTAACGACGTGTGAGTTCGAGTCTCACCTCGCCCACCATCAAGGTGCAACATCTCCGCTATCGTTGACCGCATGAAGGTCACCTCCACGCCTGGACCAAAGAGCAGCTTGCGCCTTGAGATCGTGATGCCCGTTGATGAGGTGGCTGCCGCAATCAGCAGCGCGGTGCGCCAGGTGGCGTCACGCAGCCGCATCCCTGGCTTCCGACCAGGAAAAGCCCCACGCCAAGTGGTCGAGCGATTCGCCGGACTCGCGGGGATCCTCGAAGAGGCGACAGAGATTCTCATTGAGCGCGGCTATCGCAAGGCGATCATGGAATCCGAGACGCTGCCGCTGACGAGCCCCACCATTGAGGCGCAGCCAGCAGTAGAAGGGGCTGAGTACACCTTCTCGGCAACAATCTCCGTTCCTCCAGAGGTGAAACTCGGCGACTACCAGAAGTTCACCTTCACGCCAACCTTTGAAGAGCCTGACGCCAAGAAGGTTGACGCCGTGATCAATGATCTGCGCGACAGCTATGCCGTCTTGACGCCCGTGACCGATCGCGGCGCATTGATGGGCGATTACGCGATCATCTCGTTTACTGGATACCGCGCCAAGGACGACACGCCAATTGACGGCGCCGCATCCGAGAAGATGCCGATCGTCCTCGGTTCCGAGCGTCTGATCCCAGGGTTTGAGGCACAGCTCGTTGACGCGAAAATCGGCGACGCTGCCACGGTTTCGGTGACCTTCCCTGATGATTATCAGGAGGAGTCGTTGCGCGGTGTGCCAGCACGATTTGATGTGGTGATCCAGGAGCTGCGCGCGCGGATTCCGCCGCCACTCGATGACGCCTTCGCCAAGCAGGTGGCAAACGTTGAAAACGTGGAAGGGCTACGCGCAGAGATCCTGACGCGCCTTAAGGCGAGCGCTGCAGATCGCGGCCGTCACGAGTTCGCTGACAAGATCGTGGAGTACGCCATGGAGAACGCCACCGTTGAGATTCCTGACCCGTTGATTGAAGAAGAGATTGACGGCCTTGTTGATGAGCTGGCGCGATCGATTGCACGACAGGGTCTCTCCTTTGAGCAGTACCTTGAGGCGGCGGGGAAGAGCGCAGAAGAGATCCGCACAGAGTTGCGCGATCGTGGAGAGCGCCGCGCACGCACCCTGCTCGTCCTCTCTGCGGTTGCGGGCGCCGAAGGGATTCAGGTGCCTGAGGAACTCATCGACGAAGAGGTGCGCCGAGCGCAGCCACAGGTGCAGGGCCAGCGGAAGCTGGAGGCGTATCTCGCCTCAGAGCGTGGTCGCCGCGCCATTCGCGCCTCGCTCCGTCGCTCACTCGTGGTGGAGAAGATCGTCGAGGATTGGTTCGATGGCAACCCAGGTGCCTGGCCCGCATGGGGACCTGAGCGACCGCCGCGTCCCGCAGCGACTGCCGCCCTCAGCCCTGCGGCGAGCCCTGCAGGTGGGTCGGCTGACGCTCCGAAAGCGAAGCGTTCGCCCGCAAAGCGCTCCGCGAAGTAAACTCACCCTCCACACCACACGCCCCGGTCGCGGGTCGTTAGAAGGTCGAAACGAGAGGAGGGGTCAATGCTCGTACCAATGGTGATTGAGTCGTCCAGTAAGGGCGAACGCGCCTACGACATCTGGTCACGCCTCCTCAAGGAGCGCATCATCTTCCTCGGCGCAGGCGTCGAAGATGACATTGCCAACCTGGTGATTGCACAGCTCCTCTTCCTCGATGCAGAGGACCCCGAAAAGGAGATCTTCCTCTACATCAACAGCCCAGGGGGCGTGATCACTTCGGGCCTCGCGATTTATGACACGATGCAATACGTGCGCGCACCAGTGAGCACGATCTGCACTGGCATCGCCATGTCAATGGGCGCCGTCCTGCTCGCCGCAGGTGCGCATGGCCGACGTTTCGCGCTCCCGCACAGTCGCATCATGATCCACCAGGGCTCTGGCGGATTCCGTGGCAACACACCAGACGTCTTCATTCAGGTGAAAGAGATGGAGAAGCTGGTCAAGACCACCCAGGAGATCCTCGCCGCGCACACCGGCCAGCCGATCGACAAGGTGGTGAAGGATACAGACCGCGACCTCTTCCTCTCGCCAGAGGAGGCGGTGGAGTACGGCATCATCGACGAGGTATACAAGCTCCCTCCGATCGTTCCGCCAAAGAAGAAGTAGGCGCGCGGCATGGCAGAGGCTGGTGACGGGACGAGCCGCAGCGGTTCCCGAGGTGGCGAAGGGACGCGAAGCGGTGGGCGCCGCGCGAAGGCGGGCGGACCCGGGAGTGGATCCTATCGCTGCTCGTTCTGCCGCAAGACGCAGGAGCAGGTTCGCAAGCTGATCGCTGGGCAAGGCGTTTTCATCTGCGATGAGTGCATTGCGCTGTGCGCGGAGATTGCGGTTGATCCGTCACCGAGCGCGTCCGTTCGAAGCAACCCGTGGGGCGACACCACGCCAACGCCGCGCGAGATTCACGCGGCACTGAATGAGCATGTGATTAGCCAGGAGCGCGCGAAGCGCTCACTCGCCGTTGCAGTCCACAACCACTATCAGCGAATTGCCGCCCCCGCCTCGTCCGACGGCGTAGAGATTGCCAAGTCGAATATTCTGCTGGTCGGCCCAACAGGATCAGGGAAGACCCTCCTTGCGCAGACACTCGCGCGCTTCCTCGACGTGCCGTTCTGCATTGCCGACGCCACGAGCCTCACTGAGGCTGGGTACGTTGGCGAGGACGTTGAGAACATCCTGCTGCGCCTTATCCAGGCGGCAGACGGTGACATTGAGCGCGCGCAGCGCGGCATCATCTATATCGACGAGATCGACAAGATCACGCGCAAGGCGGAGAACCCATCGATCACGCGCGACGTCTCTGGTGAAGGAGTGCAGCAGGCTCTGCTCAAGATTATTGAGGGGACTGTTGCGAACGTTCCACCACAGGGTGGCCGGAAGCATCCGCACCAGGAGTACCTCCAGATCGACACCACCAACATCCTCTTCATCTGCGGTGGCGCATTCGAAGGGCTGGACAAGATGGTTGCCGATCGCGTTGGACGACGCGGGATCGGCTTCGGCTCAGATGCGCCGAAGGGGAGCGACGAGCGAGAACGTGTTCTGGAGCAGTTGATGCCAGACGATCTCCTTCGCTACGGACTGATTCCAGAGTTCATTGGTCGACTCCCGATGGTGGTGGCCCTCGACCGACTGACGCTTGATGACTTGGTGGCGATCCTTGTGCAGCCGAAGAGTGCACTGGTGAAGCAGTACCAGCGCCTCTTTGAACTTCACAAGGTTGAGCTCCAGTTCACCCCAGGCGCGCTGCGCGCAACGGCGGAGAAGGCGCTGGCGCGGAAGACTGGCGCGCGTGCGCTGCGTGCTGTGGTGGAAGAGACGCTCCTCAACACCATGTATGAGCTTCCAGATCGCCGCGACGTACGCCGCTGCGTGGTGACTGAGGAGTCAGTCACGGATGGTGTCTCTCCACTCTTCCTGAGCGAATCGGAGATCGGCGCCGCAGCGAGTGACGCAAAGCGGGCGGCAGGCCCACTGCAGCGCCCACGTAAAGCGGCGCCGCGCGCGTCGGCGTGAGCGCTCCGCGCGAGCTCGGCTCTTCCTACACGCCGAGCGAGATTGAGCCGCAAGTCGCGGCGCGCTGGGCGGCGAGTGACTACGGGAACCCTGAGGGGTCTGACAGCGTCGCCAAGGCGGACCTCCCGCCGTTCACGATCATCATGCCGCCACCAAATGTCACCGGTGGTCTCCATGTAGGGCACGCACTCTTCGTCACCCTTGAAGATCTTCTCGCGCGCAGGGCACGGATGGAGGGGCGACCAACGCTCTGGCTCCCTGGCGTTGACCATGCATCAATCGCCGCACAGTTCGTGTTGGACAAGATCATTGCCGAAGAGGGGGAGAGTCGCAGCAGCCTCGGTCGTGAGCGCTACCTGCAACGGATGGATCGCTTCATGGAAGAGACGCGCGGCGTCATCCTTGGACAGTTCCGCAGGCTCGGCGCATCTGCCGACTGGGGGCGCACCCGCTTCACGATGGATGAGGTA
This sequence comes from Candidatus Limnocylindrus sp., assembly GCA_040397155.1. Lineage (GTDB taxonomy): Bacteria > Chloroflexota > Limnocylindria > Limnocylindrales > Limnocylindraceae > Limnocylindrus. The sequence continues at coordinate 23,454 of JBBAWP010000006.1, read as the reverse complement.
TCGAGCCGTGCCGTACGCACCGCCTTTACCATGCTCTATGAGCGCGGCCTCGCGTACCGCACTGAGGCGTTGGTCAACTGGTGCCCAGGATGCAAGACGAGCGTCTCCGACCTTGAGTCAATTGCCGTAGAGGAGCGCGGAAACATTTGGGAGATTCGATATCCACTGGAAGGTGGCGCGCCCGGTGACGGGATCGTGGTCGCAACCACGCGCCCTGAGACGCTGCTCGGCGACACGGCGGTTGCTGTCCACCCCGATGACCCGCGCTACGCGCAGTTAATCGGGAAGCGGGTGATCATTCCGTTTGTTGATCGCGCCGTTCCGATCCTTGGCGACGACTTTGTGGACCAGACGTTCGGCACTGGCGCGGTGAAGGTGACGCCTGCGCACGATCCGAACGACCGAGAAGTGGGACTGCGTCACAACCTCCCAGCGCTGACCATCTTGGATGAGGCGGCGCACATTGTGGCTGACGCACCGAAGCCGTTTGCTGGGATGGAGCGGTTTGCCGCGCGCAAGGCGATCGTGGCGGCGCTCGATGCGCTCGGTCTCCTCGTCTCCGTGAAGCCGCATACGGCGAATCCGGCGCGCTGCCAGCGCAGTAACGACATTCTTGAGCCACGTCTGCGGACGCAGTGGTTCATCCGCACCAAGCCGCTCGCTGAGAAGGCGCTCGCCGCCACGCGCTCTGGCAAGACACGAATTGTTCCCGCACACTTTGAGAAGACGTGGGAGCACTGGCTCACAGAGATTCGCGATTGGAATGTGAGCCGCCAGCTCTGGTGGGGGCATCGGATCCCTGCGTGGTACTGCGCCGATGGCCACATCACCGTAAGCGCCGATGCAGCAGGACCATCTGGCTGCAGCGAGTGCGGCGCGCTCGCTGAGAGCTTGGTGCAGGAGAGCGACATCTTTGACACCTGGTTCAGCTCTGGTCTCTGGCCGTTCAGCACACTCGGTTGGCCAGATCAGACGAGCGATCTGAAGCGCTACTACCCGTCGCAAGTCATGGAGACGGGACACGACATCCTCTTCTTCTGGGTGGCGCGCATGATGATGCTCGGCATTGAGCTGATGGGCGAGCCGCCATTTGAGACGATCTACCTGCACGGTATGGTGCGCGACCCCGAGGGTCAGAAGATGTCAAAGACGAAGGGGAATGTGGTTGACCCACTCTCACTGATTGATGAGATCGGCGCCGACGCGCTGCGCTTCGCGCTCGTCTCCGGAACTGCGGCTGGCGCCGATCAACGCCTCTCGCCAGAGAAACTGGAGAACGCGCGCAATTTCATGAACAAGCTCTGGAATGCGGCGCGCTATGTGCTCGGCGCACGCCCTCCTGAGGTGACGGGTGAGCGCCCCGACGCATCAAGCGCGCAGGCGGCGGCGGGTGAGTTTGGCGCATGGCTGTCAGCGCGCATCAGTAGCGCGGTTGAAGATGTTGACCGCAACCTGGCCGGATACGGATTCTCTGAGGCGGCGCAGCGCATCTATGACGCGATCTGGGCTGAGTACTGCGACCAGGCGATCGAGCTCGCCAAGGTCACCCTTGCCGACGAGACACGCCCCGCCGCGGAGCGCGCCGCTGTCTGGTGGACGCTGGTGGATGGACTTGATGCACTACTGCGCCTCCTTCATCCGATCGCGCCGTTCATCACGGAAGGGATCTGGGAGGCGCTCCCGCGCCGCGAGGGAGATGGACCCCTCCTCGCCACCGCCGCATGGCCTGCGCGAGACGCTAAGGGAGGCGACGAGGCGAGCGCGATCGATCAGTGGCTTGAACTCGTGCGCGAAGTGCGAGCGGCGCGCACCAGCACGAAGCTCCCAGCCGGCGCATGGATACCGCTTGCCGTTGCCGCACCGGCGGACCTCGCCGCATCGGGAGAACGCTTGCGCGCAGCAATCGAGCGACTCGCGCGTGTCCGTCCGCTGACGATCGCCTCGAACCTGCCAGCGGGGGAGGAGGGGATGCTGATCGTTGCGGGAGCCCTCACCGCTCGACTCACGCCGCCAGAGGCAGACGCATCAACCCGTGATGCGGATCGTGCGCGTCGCGAACGGGAACTTGTCGCCGCTCGAACCCAACTCGCCGCCGCTGAGGCTCGGCTTGCAGATCCGTCATTCACAGGGAAGGCTCCCGCAACGGTGGTCGCAGGCGCCGAACGGCGCGTCGCAGAGTTGCGCGACGAGATCGCACGCCTTGAGCAAGGCGCCTGATGCCCTTCTACGACTATCACTGCGCACGCTGCGACGCCACCGTCGAGTTGCTGCACGGTATTGATGACGAGACGAAACGAACGCACGAGGACTGCGGTGGCCCACTTGAACGTCGCTTCTCGGCGACGAGCGTGCACTTCAAGGGGAGTGGCTGGGCGAAGCTCGAACGACGCGGTGGGGAGAGTGGTGGTGCTACGACATCCGCCGGCTCATCAGGAGGCGCGCCGAGCGCAGCCCCTGCGCCGTCCAGTCCAACACCGGGGGCCTCCCCAACGAAACCATCGGGTGGCAGCGGGGAGTAGCTCCTAGGCGGCGCGGAAGAAGTCGCAGATGCGCTCTGCAACCTCGCGTGCGACGGCAACCTGCGCATCGCTCGTCTGCGCACCAAGATGCGGCGTAAGAACGGTGTTCGGTGCCGTGAGTAGCGGTGAGTCCTTCGGGGGCTCCGTTGCGAACACGTCAATTGCAGCGCCTGCGATACCTCCAGAACTTAGTGCAGCGGCGAGCGCGAGTTCGTCGACAAGGCTCCCTCGCGCCACATTGATCAGGACCGCATGTGGTTGCATCTTCGCGAGCTCTGCCGCACCGATGAGTGGAGTCGCGCCAACCGCAGGAGTGTGCAGGGTGACGACATCTGACTCCTGGAGGAGCTGATCAAGCGAGAGGAGTCGCACGCCAGCGCTCGCCGCATCTTGTGGGCTCACCGCTGGATCGGCTCCGAGCAGGACCATGCCGAATGCTGCCGCGCGCGCCGCGACGGCTCGGCCGATCCGCCCGAGACCGACGATGCCAAGGCGCCGACCACGCAGCTCAAACCCCTTGAGTTCGGCGCGCGCCCATGCCCCGTCGCGCACTGACCGATCCCCCTTCGCCACATGCCGTGCGAGTGCAAGGAGTAGCGCGAAGGTATGCTCCGCCGCTGCAATCGTGTTCCCATCCGGTGCGTTGACGACGAGGATCCCTGCACGTTCGGCCGCAACCGCATCAATGTTGTCAATGCCGACACCAGCGCGTCCGATGATGCGCAGCTTCGGTCCCGCTGCAATCAGCGCGGCATCCACCTTGACTTGCGACCGTACGATGAGCGCATCCGCCTCGCTGAGGGCGGCGACAAGGGCTTCGCGGGGCTGACCAGAGAGTTCGTGAACCGTGTGCCCCGCAGCCTTGAGCGCGTCAACGCCAACGGTTGCAATGGTTTCAGCGATGACGATGGTCGCCATTACGGGCGCGCCGTTAGGCGCTGATGAAGCCGGTCGTAGTGGCAACCAGCCAAATTGCGGCGAGAAGTCCGAGGAGCGCCCCATACGTCACGACGATTCGTCCAAGATCTCGACGGACCACTGGGAGCTCCGTTGCAATCTCTGCGGCGAGACGGTTCGCAGACGCGTTACGGGTCAGCGCATCGAGTGGGTTAGTCGCCACGTTGATCACGCGCGGGGTTTCAAGCTTCGCTTCGTATGCCGCAGCTGCGGCCTCTTCGGCGGCGGTGAGGCCGCGCTTCGGTGCGCTCAGCCGCTCCTTCTTTGGGCGCTGATCTGGCCTGAAGCGCTTCACACCCTTTGCCACGGTTCCTCCTCTGTCTCCGCTCTCGTCGCGCAGCGGTCGCTGCATCAGGTGCAGGATAGCGGAGAGCGCGTGACCACTAGATGGCACGAGGGGGCTGATACGATCGGGGCATGCAGACCGATGCGATCAGCACCCTTACCGTCGTAGCCGCGCTCCTTGGCGGCCTCGCCCTCCTGATCGCCCTCCTTGCCCTTCTCGCCGCCCGAACCGCCCGCCGCCAACTCGCGGCGCTGATGCGCGAGGGGGAGGGGAGCGCCACAGGACAGCTCGTAGGGCTCCTCGCAGAAACGGCGGAGCATGGCCTCCAGCTGCGCGACGGAGCGGCGCGGATCGCTGAATTAGAGTCGGCGGCGCAGCGCGCCGTGAGCCGGGTTGGACACGTGCAGTTTCAGGCGTATGACGATGCGGGCGCGGGGCAGAGCAGCTCGCTGGCGCTACTCGATGATGCAGGGAGCGGCGTGGTGATCACTACGCTCCACGCCCGAGTCGGGACGAGGATCTATGTGAAGCGTCTGGTTCGCGGCGAGAGCGAGACCGTACTCGGTGAAGAGGAGCGCGCAGCCATCGATGCTGCACTCCTTCCGCCGAGCGACACCCGCCGCACCAAGTGACGCCACGCGCGCCACGCGGCGCAGCGTCCGCTGGGAGTGCTTCAACGCAGAGTGATCAGATCCCTGTATGGACTGGAGTCTCGGTGCGCGCACCGCGGGCATTTGAAGAGGGGGTCAAACACCTTCTTGCCGATCTCAATGACGAACAGTACGCAGCGGTTACGCATGGCGATGGGCCACTCCTTGTCGTTGCTGGCGCTGGGACTGGGAAGACGCAGGTCATCACTCGACGAGTGGCATGGTTGATTGCCCAACAGCGCGCCGCGCCAGAAGAGATCCTGGCACTTACGTTCACTGATCGTGCTGCAGAAGAGATGCAGGGGCGGGTGGATCGACTCGTTCCATACGGATATGCCACAACGCCAATCAAGACCTTTCATGCCTGGGGCGATGAGCTGCTTCGCGAGAATGCCCACCGTCTCGGGATCTCCGGTGAGCTCCGCGTGCTCGGTCGCGCGGAAGTGGTGCTCCTGCTCCGTGAGCACCTCTTTGAACTAGGCCTCTCCCGATTTGCCCCACTCGGGGATCCGACACGATTCCTTGGTGACGTTGCTGGCTACATCTCGCGAGCAAAGGAAGAGGGGGTGGGTGCCGATCAGATCAACACGTTCGCCACAGATCTATGCGCGCGCGCAGAGACACTAAGGAGTGAGACCGTTGATGATCAGAAGGTTCGTCGACAAGTCAGCGCGCATGCGGATGCACTCCAGCGGCTCGGCGAGGAGCACGGCGAACTCGCCGCCGCATATCGTGCGTACCGCACCATCCTCGCGAGGAACGGACTGCTCGACTTTGGCGATCAGGTGCTCTTAGCGTATGAACTTCTTCGCGACGATCCCCTAGTCGCGGCGCGCGTCCGCGAGCGCCACCGTTGGCTCCTCGTTGACGAGTATCAAGATACGAATCGGCTCCAAGGGGCACTCGTCGATTTGATCGCGCAGGGGAGTCGCAACCTGACCGCCGTTGGGGATGATGATCAGTCGATCTATCGATTCCGCGGTGCGGCCATTGAGAACATCCTCGGATTTGTGGATCGGTACCCGGACGCATCAAAGGTGGTGCTTACAAGGAATTATCGGAGCACGACTCCGATCCTCTCGGCGGCACGCCGCCTCATCCGATTCAACGACCCAGAGCGACTCGAGACAAAGCTCGGGATCTCCAAGGAGCTGCGCGCCGAGGTGGAGGGGTCTGCACCACACCCTGTGGCGTTCCGACGATTTCGCACGACTGCCGATGAGGCGGACTGGATTGCGAGCGAGATCCGCAGCTCGGTTGCATCGGGGCGGCTCCCCCGTGACCATGCGGTGCTGGTGCGCGCCAACGTAGATACCGCGGAGATTAGTCGCAGCCTGAACATGGCAGGGATCCCATGGCGTGCGAGCGGTGCGGCGGGCCTCTACGACCGACCGGAGGTGCGCCTCCTCCTCGCAGGGTTGCGGCACGCCGCAGATCCAGACGCATCAGCTCCGCTCTTCTTGATCGCTGCAGATCCGCGATTCAAGGTGCCAGCAGGGACGCTTGCCGCCGCGGTTGGGAAGTCGCGGCGAGATCATCGCCCGCTGCGCGAGGCGCTGCAGGCGGTCGGTGCGATCAACCCCGATACGGTGCGGCTGCTCTCACGACTGAGTGACCTTGTGAAGGAGAGCGTGGAGAGAACAAGTGGCGAGGTGCTCTACCGCTGGTTGCGCGAGAGCGGTCTCCTGGCAGAGCTGACGCGTGAGGCAACCCCGGAAGCAGATGAGCAGATCCGAAACATTGGACGACTCTTCGATGTGGTTCGCTCACGCAGTCGTCTGCTTGAACTCGATCGCGCATCCTTTCTCGTCCGCTACCTGGAAGAGCTGGGTGAGGCGGGTGACGATCCATCCGCCGCCGATGTTGACCCAGATCTTGATGCCGTTGCCCTGTTGACCGTCCATCAGGCGAAAGGCCTGGAGTTTCCTGTGGTCTTTGTGGCGAACATGGTGGAGACACGCTTCCCTGCGCGCGGACGCCCGCCGCGCCTCGCCCTTGCGGCAGAGCTCGGCGGGAGCGATGAGATCGTGCCGCGCGACCCACGCGCACCAGAGACGCCAACCGCGCTGGATGAAGAGGCGTTGCGGGAAGAGCGTCGCCTCGCCTACGTGGCGCTGACGCGCGCGCGCGAGCAGCTCTATCTGACCGCCTCGGAGCGAGCAACGGGAGGTGTACGTCCTCGCAAGGTGAGCCGCTTCATCTCGGAGGCGCTCGACCTTGCCCGCACGCAACTTGAAGAGACGGCCTTTACTGGTGAGCGGAGCAGTGCGGTTGCCGCACTTGAGGTGGCGGAACCTGCCGCAGCCGTCCTTCCAGCGCGTGCGCCTGGTGCGGCAGAGCAGACTCCACTCACGCTGAGCTACACCGCGATCGAAGCGTATCTCGCCTGTCCGTTGCGATATCACTACCAACAGCGGTTGCGAATTCCTCTTCCACCACATCACGCAGCAATTTATGGCTCTGCCCTACACGCCGCGGTGGCGGAGTTCCACCGCGGCCAGATGGCGGGAGCGGTCCCTGAGAGCGAGGCGCTCGTAGAGGCGTTGAACCGCAGTTGGCAGAGTGCGGGCTTTATCTCTCGCACGCATGAGGAGGCACGCTACGCCGCCGCGCTGAAGGTGCTTGAGCGATTTAGTCATGAGGAGCGTGCGAGCGGCTCCGTCCCTGCATACGTGGAGAAGGACTTTTCATTCGAGATCGGAGGGCATAAGATCCGCGGCCGATGGGATCGCGTAGATGTCACGCCGCTCGCATCCGGCGAGCGCACGCGCGAGATCCCTGTCATTGAGATGAGCGACGAAACGCTCCGTCCCACGCTGCCGTTGAGCGACGAATGGGTTGTGATCTCCGATTACAAGAGCGGAGGGAAGGACGATGAAGAGGGGAACGCTACTCGCGCGCGCGACGCGCTGCAGTTGCAGATCTACGCGCTCGCCTGGCGAGCTGCCACGGGCCGACTTCCAGATGAGGTGAGCCTTCGTTTCCTTGATTCTGGGAAGACCGCCACCGTCCCCGTTGATCCGAAGCGCATTGCGAAGGCACGCGATCGCATCGTTGAAGCGGCGGAGGGGATCCAGTCGGGATCCATGGAGGCGAAGCCCGACCGGATGAACTGCACGTACTGTGCGTATCGTGAGCTCTGCCCGTCATCAAAGGCCCCGGCGGGTCGACCATCATGACGCTGTGGGATCAGCAGGAGCGGGAGGCAGCCGCTCCACCACAGCAGAAAACTTCGCGCGCGGAGACCCCGCCGCGCATCCCCGTTGCGGATCAGCGACTGATCCGCCTTCTTGCCCTCGCTGCACTGCTCACCATCGCCGCCTCTGTTGCGGCGGCACTCAACATCGATCCGATCGGGGACCCAGTTGCTGGGCTCGGCGTCTCCCTCCTCTTCGGGCTCACGATCAACTTCACGCTCGCCCCGATCCTGCTCATTGAGTCGTACCGCCGTCACCCAGGACAGTGGAGAGGGCGGCGAGCGAGGGCGCTTCGACGCAGCCTCATCGTCGGCGTGCTCGTTGGCGGCTACAGCGCCTTCCGGGTTGCAGGTCTCGGGAGCCCCACCGGACTCCTGATCGGCGCCGCCCTTGCGGTCGTGATTGAGGCGGCGTTTACACGAGCGGACAACGACGCGGTGTAGCGCTCCACGTGGGGTGTAAGATGAGTACGCGCCCCGCTGGACGTAGGATCGAACCGGCGGCGCATGTCAGCAGTGGTGTGTGAACATGAGCGCAAACAAACCCCCTTTCTCTGAATCCATTGCCGCCCTCGGCTGGGGCGCAGCGCCCGAGGCGCGCGATCCAGACGATCGACCGTCGTACGTGGGCCCCGTCAGCTTCTCGCAGCTCCCATGGATTGAGGATGCGAACGAGATCAAAAAGATGCAGGCGGATATTGCAATCATCGGCGCACCCTTTGATGACGCGGTAACCCACCGGCCAGGTACGCGATTCGGCCCACGCGCGATTCGCGAAGCGCAGTATCAGACGGGCCTCTTGCACTCCCTCCAAGTTGGCGTTGATCCATTCCGTGCCCTGACCGCCGTTGATGCGGGCGATGCCGCGGTGGTTCCAGGTCGCGTGCAACACGGTCACGGAGAGATCTATCGAAAGGTGCGCGAAGTCGCTGCGACTGGCGCGATCCCAATTGTGCTGGGTGGAGATCACTCCATCACCTGGCCGAACGCAACGGCGATTGCCGAGCTGCGATGGCCGAAGAGCATTGGCATCTTGCACTTTGATGCGCATGCCGATACATCCCCAGACGGATACGGATCGCTGCACAGCCACGGTTCACCAATGCGCCGACTGATTGAGTCTGGTGCCGTACAGGGGAAGAACTTTGTGCAGGTCGGGCTTCGTGGCTACTTCCCAGACACTGAAACGCTTGATTGGATGAAGGGTCACGGGATGCGAACACACCTGATGACCGAGATTGAAGAGCGTGGGGCAGAGGCGGTCATCCAGGACGCGATCGCGGAGGCACTCGATGGCCCAGATGCAATCTGGATCAGCGTGGATATTGACGTGGTTGATCCAGGGCTGGCCCCTGGAACGGGTACGCCAGAGCCGGGCGGGATGCTCACCCGTGAGCTGTTGCGCGCACTTCGCCAGATTGCGGCTCGCGTACCGATCGCGGGGATGGACATCTTGGAGGTCTCTCCGCCGTACGACTGGGCAGAGTCAACGGCGATGATTGTGAATCGCGCCGCTCTTGAAGTGATCAGTTCGCTCGCGAAGCGGAAGGCGGCCGGCGAGACGATTCGCTGGGAGCCTGGACGCTGATTTCAGCGGCGAGGCGTCGACTCCTCAACGACGAGGGTGACCTCAACGCAGGCGCACAAGAAGATCGTGCGTTTTGGCGCTCGCTCGCCGAGGCAACTCGCGGCACCATTGTTGAGTTCGGCTGTGGCGCTGGTCGAATCCTTGAGGCGCTCAACGCCCGTGATCGCAGCCTGATCGGCCTCGATCGCGACCCTGAGGCGATCGCCCTCGCCCGCGAACGCGTCCCTACCGCGCAGATCCTTGCCGTTGATCTGCTGCACTGGGCGCCACCGAAGAGCCTCGAGCGGAGCGCGGGACTTGTGATTGCTGGAGGCGACCTCCTCCCGCTCTTCCTACACGACGAAGAGTTGCGCCTCCTGATGAACCTTGCCGCGCAACTCGTCGCACCAGGCGGCCTCTTCGCCATTGATGCCACTCGCATGGATCCGGCGCTCCTCCGCGAGGCTGCTGGGCGTGCGGAGTGGGGCGAGGATGTGCGCTGGCGCGCCGCGGACGGAAGTGAGATCCTGCGCGACTCACAACTCCTTCCAGATCCTCTCGGGCGCGAACGCGTCGCACGGCTCCAGATTCGGCACACGCTGCACGGCGAGGGCGGGTACGTTGATGAGCGCGAGCCGTTCCACGTGCGCGCGTGGAGTCCCGCCGAAGTAGAGGGGGCGGCGAGTGCGGCAGGGCTCCAGGTGGCCACGCGCCTAGAAGAGGATCGGATCCGCTGGCTGCTACGGTCTACGCATGCCTGATGCACGACCGATCGGCTTCTTCGACTCTGGCGTAGGCGGGCTCACCGTCCTCCGCGCGTCACAGCAGCGGCTCCCAGGCGAGTCAACGATCTACATCGGCGATACCGCGCGTCATCCGTACGGCACGCGCACGGATGCAGAGGTGCTCCAATTCTCGGAAGAGCTCACCGATGCGCTCGTTGCGCGCAACGTGAAGGCGATCGTGATCGCATGCAACACGGCAACCTCCGTTGCGCTGAGCGCGCTCCGCCTCCGGCATCCCGAGATCCCGTTCATTGGTGTGGTGCGGCCAGGTGCCGCCGCGGCAACACTCGCCACCCGAACCGGTCGAATTGGCGTGATTGCGACGGAGGCGACGGTTCGCTCCGGTGCCTACTTCACGGCGATCAAGGATCAGAATCCTGCGGTGCAGGTGGTGACGCGCGCCGCATCCCAGCTGGTGCCACTCATTGAGGCGGGAGACTTGGAGAGCGCCGCGTTGCGCGACGCGGTCGAGGGCGTGATTGCGCCGTTTCGTGCATCGGGGGATGCGCCCCGCATTGACACGCTGCTACTCGGGTGCACGCACTTCCCACTGATTCGAGGGATGATCGCGACCGCACTTGGTGAAAGCATTGCGGTAGTTGACTCAGCCGCGGCCACTGCAGCAACGCTGCAAGAGGTGATCTCGGTGAACCACCTTGACGCCCCAGGCTCAACGCGCGGCACAGCAGCTGATCCTGGGAGCGCTGGCCACCGCGCACCAGATCGTGCGGAAGTGCGTGCGACTCATGAGATCTTCACCACGGGAGAACTTGCAACGTTCCGCGCGCTTGCGGCACGCCTCTTCGGGGATCAAGGCTCAGAGGTTGCGGCCCTCCTACCGCCGAGACGCTAGGGGAGTTGGGGGAGGATCGCCTCCACGATTGAGGCGGCGTTCGCGGCAGCGAGCGGCAAGAACTCGTCAAAGGCGGTCGGAGCAGATGCATCTCCCGCATCACTCACACTACGAATCACAATCCATGGGACACCGAAACGCTCGGCGACAAAGGCGATCGCTGCCCCCTCCATCTCCACAAGATCCGCGCCGGTTCGCTGGGCGATCGCGTCGCGCGTGGCGCGATCATTAACGAACCAGTCACCCGTTGCAATGCGACCAGCACTTACGGCGAAGCCACGTGCGGCACCTTGCACCTGTGCGGCCTGCGCGGCGAGTGCGGTCAGTGCAGGGTCTGAGCGCAGGAGTGGCTCACCCTCAGAGGGCCAGTCGCTCCCGTAGCCAAAGAGGGTGAATCCAGACGCGCTGACCGCCGCAAAGTCGTGTTGCAGCACTTCGGTGCTGATCACAACATCCCCAACGCGATGTCCGGCGTGCAGGGCTGCAGCGGAACCAACCGAGATGATGCAGCGCGGTTCAAGAGCGCTCGCGGCGGCAACGGCGCTTGCCGCGGCAACTTTTCCCACGCCGCAGCGAAGAAGGGCGACGGCGCGTCCGCCGAGTCGGCCTGTGAGTAGGTCACCGTCATGAATTCCGGGGAGCCGCCGCTCCTCAAGTTCCGTTGAGCGTTGCTCCAGCGCCTCGCGCTCTGCTCGGAGCGCTGCCGCAATCAAGATCGGGCGTTCCGTTAAAGGCATGTGCTGAGGATAGCCGCTTAGTTTGACTCGTCCTCAGCGCGTTCAAGCGCTACAACTGCGGAGCGCAGCGCACGTGGTTCGCGACCCGCAAGGAGGTCTTCGGCATCCCTGAGATCAGGGTCGTGCTCCCCTTGATCGTCGGCAGAATCTGATGGGTCGCCAGCCTCGTCGCCGAGCGGGATCAGTGCTGTTTCGCCCTCTTCAACCGATGCGCGCACCGCGGCAACCAGACGACGATCAAGGGCTGGATAGAAGCCGTGGCTGCGTTCGAGTTCAACGGCGATCGCCTCCACGAGCGTCTCCTCCGTATAGGACTCAATGATCCTGCCGCGCGCCTCCTCAACCGCGGCGAGGAAGTCCTCGGGCGAAATGCGCTCGTCGTGCGCAAGGGTGACGCCCAGTGCGAGCTCGTCCTCGGCCTCATAGATCTCGTAGAAGAACATGCGTGGGAGGCTATCACCGCCGCGGCACCTTGTCGCTTGACGCGGCCTGCGCGGCAAGGTGAAACTGGAACGATGAAGTTGCGACTCGAACGTGCGCTCCCGACGACGGCGGCGAGACTGCGGGCACTCGTGGCCGCCTTTCTGCTCTTCGCATTCGTCGCCCTGATCGGCCGGAGCCTCATCGGCGCACTCGAGGTGAATGCGGAAATCTCTCGTTTGCGCGATGAGAATGCTGCGCTCGCCGCCGAGGCTGAAGCACTCACCGCAGAGCGCATCCTGCTTGACGACGCCGCCTTCCTCGACTTGATTGCGCGAGGTTACTCGCTCGGCTCGTCCGTAGAGCGGCCGTTCGTCCTTGCTGCCGACGCGACCGAGCTTCCCGCAGATGCTCCGGGCTCCGCCGCGCGCCGACTCACGGTTGCGGAGGAGGTGCGCTCACCACTCGATGCCTGGATTGAGGTTCTCTTCGGCGGCTGAGGAGTTACTTTTCAGGATCTCCGAAGACGGTCCAGTGCCACGGCTTCACCGGTTTCCCCGTGAGTTCAATCGCAACATGCTTCACCTGGGTGTACTCCTCAAACGAGTAGTGGCTGAGATCCTTCCCGAATCCTGACTGCTTAAAGCCGCCGTGCGGCATCTCGCTCATAAAGGGGAGATGATCGTTGACGAGCACCGCGCCGAACTGCAGGGCCGCCGCCATCCGATGCGCGCGCTGCACGTCCGCGGTCCAGACGCTGGCGGCGAGTCCGTACGGCGTGTCGTTCGCAAGTTTGATCCCCTCCGCTTCGCCAGAGAAGGGGAGTGCGACGAGGACTGGTCCGAAGATCTCCTGCTGAACGATCTCGCTCTTCTGTGCCGCACCCGTGATCAACGTCGGTGCGTAGAAGGCACCACCCTCACAGCCGCTCGGACGCTCCTCGGAGCCGCCCGCAACCACTTCGGCTCCGGCGGCGCGTGCGCGGTCGACGAAGCCTGCAACACGGTCCCGATGCGCGAGCGAGATCAGCGAACCCATATCGGTTGTTGCGCTAAACGGATCGCCGAGGCGAACGCTGCGCATCAGTTCGGCAACGCGCGCAACGACCTTCTCGTACACGCGCTTCTCGGCATAGATCCGTGTGGCGGCGGTGCAGTCTTGGCCGGAGTTCACGATCGCGCCGATCAGTGCGCCGCGCGCGGCGTTCTCAACGTCAGCATCGTCAAAGATCACGAGCGGGGCCTTCCCACCGAGTTCAAGGTGGAGGCGCTTCAGTGTTGGCGCGCTCGCCGCCATGAGCTGGCGGCCGGTTGCAGAGTCACCAGTGAGTGTAATGATGTCGATGCGAGGGTCGGCGGCGAACTGCGCACCGATCTGTGGCCCAGGCCCCGTGATCACGTTCACCACGCCGTCAGGGAATCCAACCTCGCGTGCAAGTTCGGCGAGCCGAATCGCCGTGAGCGGTGTCGCGCTCGCTGGCTTCATGACGACGGTATTCCCTGCGGCGAGTGCTGGGGCCGCCTGCCAGATGGCCATGGCGAGTGGGTAGTTCCACGGTGCAATCAGCGCTGCGACACCGACTGGCTCTCGGCGAATCATGGAGGTGTGGCTCCCGCTGAACTCCGAAGCGGCGCGGCCTTCAGGGCTGCGCAACACGCCAGCGAAGAAGCGCAGGTGATCAACGGCGGCGGGGATGTCGCCATCGCGGCGCAACTTCCGTGCCGTTCCCGTCTGCCAGACCTCCGCGTCAGCAACTGCGTCCGCCTCTGCGGCGAGCGCATCAGCAAGGCGAAGGAGGAGGAGCGCGCGGTCGGCTGGTGTGATGCTGCGCCACGGACCATCATCAAACGCCGTGCGCGCGGCGGCGATTGCGGCATCAACGTCTGCAGGTGAGGCGAGCGGGATCTTGCCGATCGGCGCACCGGTCGCTGGGTGACGCAGGTCAAAGGTTTCGCCACCCTGCGCAGCACGTGAGGTGCCGTTAATCAGGAGTTGCGGCGTGAAGTTGGGTGCGGTCTTCGCCATTGCTGAAGGGTAGGCGATCCCTCCGTGGAGGTGTGGCATCTGTCGCGCTAGGATGGCGCCATGAGCAGCGAGCAGCCCCCGAAGCGTCCAGAGCGCGCAGTGAAGCGCGCAGCGCCGAGCGCTCTCCCAGCGCCAGTCACACTGGCCACCCCGCATGTTGCCTCCGCGCTCGCCGCGTCGAGCCCATGGGCCTACGCTCCCGCGCCTGAGTCGAAAGAGCTCGCCCTGATCCGACCGCGCTACGGGCTCTTCATTGACGGCCAAGAGCGCGCACCTGCGAGTGGCGAAGTGGTCATCACCTACAACCCGGCAACCGAAGAGCCGCTCGCCGAAGTGGCGAAGGGGGGTGCCGAAGATGCAGACCGTGCCATCACCGCTGCGGAGCGCGCGTATCGAAAGGTCTGGTCAAAGCTTGCGCCGCGCGAGCGCGCCAAGTACCTCTATCGCATTAGTCGCATCCTGCAAGAGCGCAGTCGCGAGTTTGCGGTGACGGAGACCCTGGACTCAGGGAAGCCGATCCGCGAATCCCGCGACGTGGATGTGCCGCTCGCGGCGGCACACTTCTGGTACTACGCGGGTTGGGCGGACAAGCTCCAGTACGCCGTCCAAGGACGGCGTCCCGAGTCACACGGCGTGGTGGGGCAGGTGATCCCGTGGAACTTCCCCCTCCTGATGCTCGCCTGGAAGATCGCACCAGCGCTCGCCGCGGGGAACACGGTCGTCCTGAAGCCCGCGAGCACCACTCCGCTCACCGCACTCCTCTTCGCCGACGTCTGCCGTCAGGCTGATCTCCCACCTGGCGTCGTCAACATCATCACGGGGCCCGGCGAGATGGGGATGGCGATCGCCACCGATCCACGCGTTGCGAAGGTTGCCTTCACTGGGAGCACCTCCATTGGGATCAAGATCGCGCAAGGGATCGCGGGTCACGGCAAGGCGCTGACCCTTGAGCTTGGTGGCAAGGCGGCGAACATTGTCTTTGAGGATGCGGCACTCGACCAGGCCGTGGAGGGCGTCATCAACGGCATCTTCTTCAATCAGGGCGAGGTCTGCTGCGCGGGGAGTCGACTCTTGGTGCAGGAGTCGATCGCCGAAGATTTCATTGCCCGACTGAAGGACCGTATGTCCACACTCCGCGTCGGTGATCCGATGGACAAGAACACCGATGCTGGCGCCATCAATTCACGGGCGCAGATGGAGACGATCGGTGAACTCGTGGCGAGTGGTGTCGCCGAGGGGGCGAACCTCTGGCAGCCGGAGTGTGTCCTCCCTGATCGAGGCTGGTTCTACAAGCCGACACTCTTCACGAACGTTGCACAGAGCCATCGCATTGCGCGCGAGGAGATCTTCGGACCGGTCCTCTCCACGATCACCTTCCGTACCGTGGACGAAGCGATTGAGAAGGCGAACAACACGGCGTACGGACTCTCCGCCGGAATCTGGACAGAGAAGGGGAGCCGCATCCTGCAGGTTGCCGCACAGCTAAAGGCGGGTGTTGTCTGGGCGAACACCTTCAACCGCTTCGATCCAACGTCACCGTTCGGTGGCTACAAGGAATCAGGATACGGTCGCGAGGGCGGCCTGCAGGGGCTCCACGCCTACCTGAGGAGTTCCTAATGGGGAAGAAAAGCGGCAAGAAGGGGGAGTTCCGTAAGAGCGCACTGCTCAGCGCAGTCGCCGCACCGGACGACGCCCGTCTCGAAGTGCGGCGCACACCAAAGCTGTACATCGGTGGTGCGTTCCCGCGCAGCGAGTCGGGGCGCACCGACGTGCTACCGCTCGCGCGTGGCGGGAGTGCCAACATTGCACGCGCGTCGCGCAAAGATCTGCGCGAGGCGGTCAAGGTTGCGCGTGCTGCGGCTCCCGGTTGGGCGTCTCGCAACGCGTCACTTCGTGGCCAGATCATGTACCGCGTCGCCGAGTTGATGGAGGGGCGTGCCGCGCAGTTCCGTGACGACCTTGTGGCACACGGCTATTCCAAATCTGAAGCGACCGAAGAGGTTGCGGCAAGTATCGATCGCCTCGTCTGGTTTGCCGGGTGGCCAGACAAGATCCCTGCCGTCCTTGGCGGTACAAATCCGGTTGCCTCTTCGCACTTCGTCTTCACCATTCCTGAGCCAACTGGCGTGGTCGCGATCATTGCACCGGAGAGCTCACCACTCCTTGGGCTGGTCACACGCCTCGCTGGCGTACTGGCGGGTGGCAACGTTGCCGTTCTCGTTGCGAGCGAGGGGGCGCCGCTCCCCGCCGTCACGCTCGCGGAGACACTCGCGGTGAGCGATGTTCCGGCGGGTGTGGTGAACATCCTCACTGGCCGACGCGCGGAGCTCATGCCACACCTTTCACGTCACGCAGACATTGATGGCATTGACCTCTGGGGCTGCCCCGACGAACTGCTCACGGACGCGGAGCGAGGGGCTGCGGAGCATGTTGCTCGCATCGTGCGCCGTCCGCACGGCGAGAAGGATCGGGGGAACGCGTTCACAGGGGAGCGTGGCGAGCGCATTGACGGCATGACCGCCTTCCTTGAGATGAAAACCGTCTGGCACCCGATCGGTTCTTAGGCCACGCGGTTCGTCGCCCACGCGGAACGCGCCGGATTAGTCGAGGGTGAAGTCGTCCGGATCTGCGTAGGCGCCCGTCGCCTCTTTCTCCAGCTGCATCAGCAGGTCGTTTAGCAGGCTTGATGCGCCGAATCGGAAACGATCTGGAGTCATCCAGGCTGGTCCGAGCGTCTCATGAAGGACGACCAGATACTGGATCGCCTCCTTCGCCGTCCGAATGCCGCCCGCAGGCTTCATGCCGACGACGCGATTGGTTGCGTTCCAGTGTTCGCGGATTGATTCAAGCATGACGAGGGTGACGGGGAGCGTTGCCGCTGGCGTCACCTTTCCGGTTGACGTCTTGATGAAGTCAGCCCCCGCCGCAATCGCAAGGGCAGAGGCGCGGCGCACCTCGTCATAGCTGCCGAGTTCACCCGTCTCAAGGATCACCTTCAAGTGTGCTGGTCCGCAGGCGTCCTTCACCGCCACAATCTCGTCCCAGACCTTCGCGTAGTCACCGGAGAGGAACGCGCCACGGTCTATGACCATGTCAATCTCATCGGCGCCCGCGGCGACTGCATGTTTCGTCTCTGCGATCTTCAGGTCAATCCAGGACCTCCCACTCGGAAACGCCGTGGCGACCGCGGCAACCTTCACGCCACTCCCTGCGAGCGCCTCCTTTGCAACGGTGACAAGGTCCGGGTAGCAACAGAGGGCAGCCACGGACGGAACGTCAGCGTTGCCTGGGTGCGGGCGTGCCGCTTTTGCGGCGAGCTGACGGATCTTCCCTGGCGTGTCCTTCCCCTCCAGTGTGGTGAGATCACACATGCTGATCGCAAGCCGCAGCGCCCAGACCTTGGTCGACTTCTTGATTGAGCGAGTCTTGAGCGCCGCCACGCGCTCTTCCACCCCAACACGATCGACTGGGGTCACGTTGCGAAGCCAGCCGGCCAGCGCTCGCGAATCTGTGGCGGTAGGGAGTGAGAGGCTCATGGGAGGAGTATCCTCTGCGCACGAACTTGAGGCAAGGGGAGCATAAGAGGGGCGGCATACATGCGGAAGGTGCACGAGCCAGACTTCATTCGACCGGATGACGACCTGCGCTTCTTCACCGAGCTCCCGAAGCCCGAGTTGCACCTGCACCTTGATGGCTCCCTCGATCCGACACTCGCTCTCGAGTTGGCACGCACGCGAAAGGTTGACGCGCCACGCGACTGGGCGGGGATGCGCGCCGCGCTCGTTGCGCCAGAACGCTGCGTTGATCAGGCTGATCTACTCCGCGCATTTGATCTGCCGATCGCCCTCCTGCAAGACGAAGAGGCGCTTGAGCGCCTGGCGGACCACGTCGTCCGTGCCAAGGCGGCAGAGAACGTTCGTTATATGGAGCTTCGTTGGGGGCCGCACCTCCATACGGCGAAGGGGCTGACGCAGTCACAGGTGATCGCCGCTGTTGCGCGCGGTGCCAGCTCAGCTGCCGCGGAGGTCGGTGTACAGGTGCGACTGATTGTCACCGCGCTGCGCTCACACAGCGTGGACGAGAACCGTGCACTTGCGGTCGCCGCGGTTGCAGCGAAAGATCTTGGCGTGGTTGCCTTTGACCTTGCCGGTCGCGAGGCGGCCTTCCCCGACCCGCTCACATTCAAGGACGCGTTTGATGTTGCGCGGAGTGGCGGCCTTGCGATCACGCTGCACGCGGGCGAGTGGGGTGGCGCGGCACAAGTGCGCCGCGCGCTTGAGGTCGCGCCCGCGCGCATCGCGCACGGTGCCGTTGCCGTTGATGACGCAGTCCTGTGCGACGAACTGATCGCGCGCGGCGTGGTGCTCGACCTCTGCCCCTCAAGCAACGTTCAGGCGGCGATCGTTCCTGGATACGGCGACTTCCCGATCCTCGCCCTCCATCGCCGCGGCGTGCGCGTCACCCTGAATACCGACGACCTGATCGTCAGCGATCTGACCCTCTCCGAGGAGTACCTGAGGGTCCGCCGGCGCCTCGGTGCAACTGTTACCGAGCTCCTCGCCCTCGCCCGCACGGGGTACGAGGTTGCCTTCCTTAGTGAAGCGGAACGGCGGCCCCTTTTGGCTGCGTTTGACGCGTGGGTTGAGGAGCGGCTCGCTCAATAAGGGGGCTCGGTGACGCGCACGAGAAACCTGAGCGCAAGTCAGCAGAGAATCAGGCACAATGCCGCCAGAGGCCAGCGCTGTGCTGGCCCGCTGAGGCGCTTGCGCCCCAGCCAAGGAAATAGCGGAGGGCTACAAAGAGATGAAGACGCGAATGCTCGCGCTCCTCACCGTTCTCGGGCTCGTCGTGGCCGCCTGTGGCGGTTCGACCGAGTCACCATCCGCCTCTGTTGACGCCGGCAAGGGCGACTACAAGGCGTGCCTCGCACTTGACGTGGGCGGCATTGGTGACAAGAGCTTCAACGACTCGGCATACGAGGGCCTGCTTGAAGCAGAGGCCGCTGGGTACGACACCCAGTACAGTGAAGCGAAGACGGGCGCGGATTACGCCGCGAACATCCAGCTCCTCATTGACGAGGGCTGCAAGAGCCTCATCGTCGTCGGGTTCAGCCAGGGCGAGGCAGTTGTTGCCGCAACCAAGGCGAATCCAGACATCGCATTTGCTCACGTTGACTCAACGTGGCCAGATGCTGCAATTCCAGCAAACTTCACCGGCCTCGACTTCCAGATTGACGAAGGCTCAATGCTCGCAGGTTATCTTGCGGCAACGATCTCTGAGTCGAAGAAGCTCGGAGCGTTCGGTGGTCAGCCATTCGCAGGCGTAACACGCTTCATGGACGGTTGGCTCGCTGGCGCAAACTACTACGCAGAAGAGACTGGCACCGCAGTTGACGTACTCGGTGGCTGGGATGCCGTTGGGCAGACCGGTGGAACCTTTGCCCCAAGCGACAATCCTTGGGGGAACAAGGAGTTCGGCAAGACTGCTGCAGAGCAGTTCATGAGCCAGGGTGCGGACGTCGTACATCCAGTTGCCGGTCAGACCGGTGAAGGGACGTACGAGGCCATGCTCGCAGCGGGCAAGTACGCGGTCGGCGTTGACGCTGACCAGTGCCTCACGCTTCCTGACTATTGCGGAACGCTGCTCACGTCAGCAATGAAGCTGATCGGGCCAGTGGTCTTCGCAACGATCGAGAAGAATTATGGCGGCGACCTTGGTGGTGAGAACCTCACGGGTACGCTCGCAAACGGCGGCGTGGGCATTGCTCCGCTGAACCGAACTGAGGCGGCATGGACGGCAACGTTCGGCAGCCTTGTAACCGCAGATGTCGTCGCGAAGGTCGACGCCCTCAAGGCGAAGATCATCAGCGGTGAGATCAAGGTTTCGGACTACTTCACAAGCAAGTAGTTTCGCCTGCGGCTGAAAAGTCGTAGTTGATCTGGCATCGGCCCCGGCGGGAAACCGCCGGGGCCGAGAACCAGGTAGTACATTGAAGGCCAGGCGGGCAGACACTGGAACAAAGATTGGAGACCACGTTGTCGTTGCGCTTAGAGCTTCGGGAGATCACCAAGCAGTTCCCTGGTGTGCTCGCGAACGACCACGTATCCATCCAAGTTGAACGCGGGAAAGTCCTTGGCCTTCTCGGTGAGAACGGCGCAGGAAAGTCGACCCTCATGAACATCCTCTCTGGCATCTATAAGCCAGATAGCGGCACCATCGTTGTTGACGGGGAGCAGCGCGTCTTCCGGGACCCGGCGGAAGCCATTGAGGCCGGGATTGGCATGGTGCACCAGCACTTCATGTTGGTTCCCGTCTTTGACGTGGTGGAGTCTGTTGCGCTCGGTGCCGAAACGGCAACGGGGCTCCTGGGAACTTTTGATCGTGCCGCCGCGCGGGCCAAGATTGTGGAGCTCTCGAAGCGATACGGCTTGAGTGTTGACCCTGATGCCAAGATTGAATCACTTCCCGTTGGAGTCCGACAGCGCGTCGAGATCCTGAAGGCGCTCTATCGAAAGAGCGACGTGCTCGTCCTTGATGAGCCATCAGCCGTGCTTACCCCACAGGAGACTGAGGAACTCTTTGGAATCATTCGGGGTCTGGCCTCTGCCGGCACATCGGTGATCTTCATTACCCACAAGCTCCACGAAGTCCTTGAGGTGGCAGACACCATTACCGTTTTGCGTCGCGGCAAGGTGGTAGGGAGCGTCACGCCAAAAGAGGCGGACCCAGAGCAGCTCGCGGAGATGATGGTTGGTCGAGAGGTGCAGCTCACCGTCGATCGCGGTCAGGCCAAGATTGGCGACGTCACACTCTCGCTCAAAGGTGTCACGGTGCTTAGCCAGGCGGGGGAGGTGGCCGTCGCGAACGTCGACCTGCAGATTCGCGCGGGAGAGATCGTGGCAATCGCCGGTGTTCAGGGGAACGGACAAACTGAGCTCGTGGAGGCGGTCACTGGGCTGCGCCCTGTCGACAGCGGCGAGATGACCCTCAACGGAGAGAGTCTTGTTGGTGCATCCCCTCGTAAGATCTCTGACGCGGGCGTCGCGCATATCCCCGAGGATCGCAGCCGCGACGGAATGGTGAAGGGGATGATGGTTGCGGAAAACTTGATGCTGAACTCTTACCATCGTAGCCCGTACAGTTCGGGAATCACGCTCAATCGTTCAGCAATTGAGGCAGCCGCAGAGAAAATTGTGAAAGACTTTGACGTGCGAACGCCGTCAATCCATACAGATATTGCGAGTCTCTCTGGAGGAAATCAGCAGAAGGTGATCGTGGGACGCGAATTCTCGCGAGCGGTCTCTCTTGTCGTAGCCGCTCAGCCCACACGCGGGCTCGATGTTGGTTCCATTGAATACATCCATAAGCGCATTGTTGAGCAGCGAGACGCAGGTGCTGCCGTGCTGATCGTCAGCACAGAACTTGACGAAGTGTTGGCGCTGGGTGATCGGATCGCTGTCATGTTCGAAGGCCGAATCGTTGGTGTCCTCGATGCGAAAGATGCGACCCGTGAACGTGTCGGACTCCTGATGGGCGGGGCCGCAGTATGAAGGGCCTGAGAGGGGTGTTCTCCTCGGTGCGCCTGCCAGCTCTCTCAATTGTGGTTGCCCTGCTTGTCGGCGCCTTAGTGATCATGTTCAGCGACCTTGAAGTGCTCGCCATGATCCCGAGCAATCCGATCGGCGCGCTCGGCGAAGGAATTGGCAGGGTAGGGGCGGCCTACTCCGCGCTCCTCCGCGGAGCATTCGGGAATCCAGAGCGAATTGCGGAGGCGATCGCATCTGGCGATCCTGCAGAGCTCGCGCGTGCGGCACGCCCATTCACCGAAAGCCTTCTCAAGTCCATTCCGCTGATGTTCGTAGGGCTTGGAGTCTCCGTGGCGTTCCGATCAGGCGTGTTCAACATCGGAGGCGAGGGTCAATTCTTGATGGGCGGACTCGGCGCTACAACCTTTGCGATCGTGCTGGGGGGTGCCGGCCTCCCTGCGCCGATCGTGATCTTCGGAACCGTCCTTGCTGGAGCAATCTTTGGCGCCGCATGGGGCTTCATCCCAGGCTTCCTGAAGGTTCGGGCGGGTTCGAGTGAAGTGATTACGACGATCATGCTTAACTACATCGCGGCGCTCTTCGTCTTCTTCCTCCTCTCCAATTGGACGCTCATTCAGCGTGAAGACGGGACGCAGCCAATCTCAAAGGCACTCGCGGATTACGTCGTGATCCCAGGGATCCTTCCAATTCCAGAGCTTCGACTCCACCTCGGCTTCCTTGTTGCATTGGCGGCAGCGGTTGCCGTCAGCTGGTTCCTCTTCCGAACCACGCGAGGCTTTGAACTGCGCACGGCGGGTCTGAATCTTGCAGCTGCGCGATACGCAGGCATGGGAGCGTCCAGCTCCATTGTGGCCGCGATGGCAATCTCGGGTGCACTCGCTGGGATGGGTGGCGCGTTTGAAGTGACGGGCACCATCAAGCAATTCTCCACGGTTGTCTCTGGGGGTGTTGGATTCACGGCGATCGCGATCGCACTCGTGGGAGGCACTCGACCGAGCGGTGTCGTTGCAACAGCGCTCGTCTTCGGCGCGCTCAGAAACGGTGGTGGCTTGATGGGCCTGGAAACCTCAATTCCGATTGACCTCCTCTTCTTCATTCAGGCACTCGTCATCATGTTCATTGCCGCACCAAACCTGACCGCCCGCATCATTCGACTGCCATTCAGGAGAAAGAGTAAGGAGGCTGTCGCATGAGTAAGTCAGCAAAGACGAACGCGGTAGCCCCTCACGTAATGGGCGCGGAAGAGCTGAAGGCTCTCCGTGGGTCGAGGATTCGAGCCTTCTTCTTTGCCATCTTTGCGCTCGCTGCGTTCGCAGCGGCGACCGCAAACAGCGCTACGGTGGCGAACCTCTCGCTGTGGGTCGATACGATCGGCGGGACAGACGCCCTCATCTCATTCCCTGTAGCCATCGTTTGGATCGGTTCGGGTCTGGTTCTTGGGGCGGTCGCAGCGGCGCAGTACCGACTCGGTGGAAAGTACCGATGGCGCGTCGGGATCGCAATCGCATCCCCACTCCTTGTTACCGCACTTTTCACCACGCTTCTCGCTGGCACCCCAGCAAACCTCACCGTCCTCTTCACGGGAACGTTCAACTACGCAGGCCCCGTGGCGATTGGTGCCTTGGCTGGCATCATCTCTGAACGGAGCGGAGTGCTGAACATCGCCATCGAAGGTAAGTTCCTCCTCGGCGCTCTGGCAGGGGCGGTCGCGTCAAGCATCTTTGGGGTTGCGATCGCAGGGCCAATCGCCGGAGCCGTAATCGGTGCCCTTGTTGGCCTGCTCCTCGCGATCCTCGGACTTCGCTACAAGGTCGACCAGATCGTGGCAGGCACGGTGATCAATCTCGGAGCCGCGGGCATCACCACGTTTATCTACCTGCGGGTGCTTCAGATCCACAGTGAATTCAACAGT